>JBBSIT010000431.1:0-4689 GCA_038231995.1 Acetobacterales bacterium
GCGGCGCCCGCGAGCAGCCGCGCCTGCAAGTTGACCCGGCGTGCGATGCGGCGCAGCCCCTCCGGCCCGTGCCATACCGCGTACATGCCCGCCATCACGGCGAGCAGCACCTGCGCGGTGCAGATGTTGCTGGTCGCCTTCTCCCGCCGGATGTGCTGCTCGCGCGTCTGCAGCGCGAGGCGCATGGCCGGTGCGCCGGCGGCGTCCTGGCTGACGCCGACGAGGCGGCCGGGCATCTGCCGCTTGTAGGCGTCCCGCGTGGCGAAGAACCCGGCATGCGGCCCGCCGAACCCCATCGGCACGCCGAAGCGCTGGGCGCTGCCGACGACCACGTCCGCGCCCATCTCGCCGGGCGGTGTCAGCAGGGCGAGGCCCAGCAGGTCCGCGCAGACGATCGCGAGCGCGCCCGCGTCGTGGGTAGCGGCGATCTCGGCGTGCAGGTCACGCAATGCGCCCGTCGTGCCGGGATACTGCAGCAGCACGGCGAACGGCCGGGCCGCGCGGATGGCGTCGGTATCGCCGGGTGCGAACTCGGCCAGGCGCAGCCCGAGCGGGTGGGCGCGGGTGGCGAGCACGGCCCGAGTCTGCGGATGCAGGTCGCTTGCTGCCGCGATCACATCCGACTTGGCGCGGCTGACGGCATGGGCCATCGTGACCGCCTCGGCCGCCGCAGTCGCCTCGTCCAGCAAGGACGCGTTGGCGATAGCCATGCCGGTGAGGTCGCACACCATCGTCTGGAAGTTCAGCAAGGCCTCCAGGCGCCCCTGGGCGATCTCGGCCTGGTAGGGCGTGTAGGCGGTGTACCAGCCCGGGTTCTCCAGCACGTTGCGCAGGATGATGGGCGGAGTATGGGTGCCGTAATAGCCCTGGCCGATCAGCGACTTCACGACCCGGTTCCGGGAGGCCAGCTCGCGCAGCTCGGCGATCACGGCCGCCTCGTCGATGGGCGGCGGCAGGTCCAGCGCCGCATCCGCGCGGATGGCGGCGGGGATGGTCCGGGCCGTCAGCGCGTCGAGCGAGGGCACGCCGGTGGCGGCGAGCATGGCGGCGATCTCGGCCTCGTCGGGCGCTACGTGCCGGGCGACGAAGCTGTCATTGGCTTCGAGCTGGGCCAGCTCGGCGAGCGCGTCCATCACAGCGTCTCCAGCAGCGCGTTGTAAGCGGCCTCGTCCATCAGCTCGTCGGCGGCGGCCGGGTCGTCCAGCTCGATCCGGAAGAACCAGCCGTCGCCGTCCGGCGCCTGGTTGACCAGGGTGGGGTCGTCCACCACGGCGGAGTTCACCTCGGTCACGCGCCCGGCGAGCGGGGCATAAACGTCGGACGCCGCCTTGACGCTCTCGACCACGGCGCAGGCCTCGCCGGCCTCCAGCTCGCGGCCGGGCTCGGGCAGCTCGACGAACACGACATCGCCGAGCGCCTGCTGCGCATGGTCGGTGACGCCCACGGTCGCGACGTTGCCGTCGAGGCGGACCCACTCGTGATCCTTGGTGTAGCGGAGCTCGGACATGCGGGATTCCTCAGCGAACGTAGCGGTGGGGGACGAAGGGCATCGGGGCTATGCGGGCGGGCAGGGACTTGCCGCGCACCATCAGAAACACTTGGGTGCCGTCGGCGGCGAGGTCGCGGCGCACGTAGCCCATGGCGATCGGGGCGCTGAGCGTGGGGGAATAGCCGCCGGACGTGACGCTGCCGGCCGCCGTGCCGTCGCTGCCCACGACCTGCGTCTGGGCGCGGGCGGGCGCGGGGCCTTCGGGGCGCAGGCCGACGCGCCGGCGGTTCGGGCCACGCTCAAGTTGATCGCGGATCACCTCGGCGCCGGGGAAGTCCCACGTGGTCCGGCGCCGCTTGCCGATGGTCCAGGCCAAGTCCGCCTCGACCGGGGTGGTCAGCTCGTCGATGTCCGAGCCGTACAGGCACAGCCCGGCTTCCAGCCGCAGGCTGTCGCGCGCGGCGAGGCCGGCGGGCGTCACCTCGGGCTGGGCCAGCAGGTGCTCGGCGAAGGCCTCGGCCTGGTCGGCGCGCACGGAGATCTCGAAGCCGTCCTCCCCCGTGTAGCCGCTGCGCGACACCCAGGCGGGCACGCCGGCGAGCTCGGCCTCCGCTACGCCCATGAAGGGCAGGGCGGCGCAGTCCGGCGACAGCCTGGCCATGACGGCAGCGGCGGCAGGGCCCTGCAGGGCGAGCAGCGCGCGGGCGGGATGCGTGTCCAGCCGCACGTCATCGGGCAGCGCCTCGGCGATCGCCTTCGCGTCAGCGTCCTTGCGGCTGGCGTTGGCGACGACGACGAGGCGATTGCCATAGTTCGCCACCATGAGGTCGTCGAGGATGCCGCCGGCCTCGTTCAGCAGCAGGGTGTAGCGCTGCCGTCCGGGCTTGATGGCCTGGACGTCGCTGGGCACGAGGCGTTCGAGGGCTGCGGCTGCGCCGTCCCCGTGCAGGCTGAGCTGGCCCATATGCGACACGTCGAACAGGGCGGCACTGGTGCGGCACGCCGTGTGCTCGGCCAGCACGCCGGCGGGATATTGCACGGGCAGCTCGTATCCCGCGAACGGCACCATGCGCGCGCCGAGCCGGCGGTGCTGCGCGTCGAGCGGGGTGGTGCGGGGGGCGTCGGTGTCGGGCTGGACGTTGAGCGGGGGTTCGGCCACGGGGCCTCCAGGTCACGGGTCGCCACGCAGCGACATGCTGCAAGGTGCGACCCCCCTCTGTCTTGGGACCTGAGAGATTCGGGCGGGCGGCGCGTGGCCGGGGCCCTTTCTCCTTCGGTGCGGCAGCAAACATGCGGCCGGCTTTCCAGAGGTCCTGGCTTCGTGCGGTCCGGGGGCCTGAGCGTTTCCGGGGGCCGGTTGCGCCTTCGGCGGCGGCGGCGGCGATCCGCGAGGGATGACCGATGCCGCACTCTCCCGCACGACTCTGCGGACGCTCGCTTATCCGCCAATCCGGCGGCGGCGGCAAGCGGCGCGTGCCGTGAGAAACCTGCATGAAGATCGCGGGCTTACACCGAGGCCAGTATGGGAGACCTGATGGTGGCTGCTGCGCTCTGAGCGACACTTGGCGTATGATCCCGCCCGAAGCGATCGGAACCTTTATGCACGGCAGCCACGCACACGATCATGGGCACGGCCCTGGGCACGGCCATGACCAGAGCCACCAGCACGCCCCGGCGTCGTTCGGGCGTGCCTTCGCGCTCGGCGCCGGGCTGAACGCGGCGTTCGTCGTGCTGCAGGTGGCGTATGGGTTGATCGCCGGGTCCACGGCGCTGCTGGCGGACGCCGCGCACAACGCGGGCGACGTGCTGGGCCTGCTCGCGGCTTGGGGCGCAAGCCGGCTCGCGCTGCGGCCGCCCACGGCGCTGCGCACCTATGGCTGGGGGCGCGGCACCATCATGGCCTCGCTCGGCAACGCGGTGCTGCTACTGCTCAGCTCGGGCGCCATCGCGCTGGAGGCGGTGCAGCGGCTGTTCGATCCGCATCCGGTGGCCGGGCAGGCGGTGGCATGGGTCGCGGCGGCGGGCATCCTGGTGAACGGCGGCACGGCGCTGCTGTTCCTGCGCGGCCAATCCGACCTCAACGTACGCGGCGCGTTCCTGCACCTGGCGGCGGACGCGGCCGTGTCGGCCGGGGTGCTGCTCGCGGGTGTGGGCATCATGCTCACGGGCTGGCACTGGCTCGACCCGGCGGCCAGCCTCGCCATCGTCGCCGTCATCGTCGCGGGGACCTGGGGATTGCTGCGCAAGAGCGCTGATCTCGCTATGGACGCGGTGCCGCCGGGCATCGACCGTCCGGGCGTGGAGGCAGCGCTGCGGGCGCTGCCCGGCGTCGCCGAGGTGCACGACCTGCATATCTGGGCGCTGAGCACCACCAGCACGGCGCTGACCGCGCATCTCGTGCATGACGGGCCGGACGGGGAGGGGCTGGTGCGGCAGGCGACGGCACTGGCGCAGGCCCGCGGCATCGGCCACGCGACGATCCAGGTCGAGACGCCGGCGCTCGCCCGGGCCTGCGCATTACGGCCGGACGCGATCGTCTGACCACGCCTCGGTCGGCTGCCTCCGTCACCGTGCGCTGCGTCGGCGGTTGCGCTCCAGCTCCTCGGGCGTGAGCTGCAGGCCGACCTGGATGCTGTAGACGCTGGCGTCCGTGCCGGGCGGGGTGGGCAGGCGCAGCTCCACGTCATCGCCGACCAGGCGCAGGCGGTCGGTATTGGGGGGGAACTCGGCGCGGAGCGGAAACACGCGCTTATCCAGGATCTGATCGCCGCGGCTGACCGCGACGAAGTAGGCGAGCTCGGCGGTGCGGCCCGGCGCCGCAGGCCCGCGGGTCAGCTCGAGGCCGACCGTGACGGTGGCGAGCATGGCGCCGCGGTCTGCACGGGTGCATTTGCCCTGCAGCCCGGTGATGCGGCCGCTGAGCGCCAGGTCGGTCAGGTCCTGGCCGGGACCGCGGTAGCGCGTCACGTCGGCGCCGTCGCGCACGATGGCGGCGCCCGGGCAGGGGGGCGCGAACTGGGCGTCGTCGCCGCCGCAGCCAGCGAGCGCGAGCAAGGGCAGAGCTGCGAGAGCGATGCGGAGGCGGGGCGTTGCAGGCATGTGGGAACTCCAGGTCGCATGGACGGCCCGGCGACACTATGTTGTGGCGGGCAAGGGCAGACGGCATAGTGCGCGCCGCCTGCCCGGCGGACAACGTGTCC
>JBBSIT010000432.1:0-4655 GCA_038231995.1 Acetobacterales bacterium
GATCTCCTCGATCGCATCCGCCTCCCGCCAGACCCGCAGCAGGTCGTCGTAGCCGACCTGCTGCGGCGCGGTGGCGATGCCGATGCTGGGCCTCACGTGGATTCCGTCCGGCCCAGGTCGTCCGCGGGGTAGAGCGCGTCGAGGAGGTTTGAGCGGGCCGTCCTCGGGTCAGCGATTTGCTTGAGGTTTCTTACACTCGCCTTACGGAAGCCTGCAAAGCGTCGTTTGCGCCCGACGGCGCGACGGGGTGGCGTTGAATGACCTTCGATTCAGAACCGATGGTATGGCTCGCGCGAGCGGTGCGGATGGCCGAACTTGCGAGCATTCGTCAGCTCGGCTGCTTCACGAACCTGCCCGGGCTGGAGCGCAAATATTCGCGATGAGCGTCAGCGGAGCAAAGGCCTATGCGAAGCTTGCGCAGCGCGCATTCGGTGACGGTCCCTGCACGATCGTGGTGACCGCGATAGACCCCTCGCTCCTGGATGAGCGTAAGCGGTGCTCCGCGGCCCTGATTTTACGGGCTTGACGGCGATCCGGCGATCGACTTGGTCCAGTTCCACGGCATCAGCTCGTCGATGCGTGCGTTTGGCCAGCCGTGGACGAGGCGGGTCAGCAGGTCGGTGAAGTAGGCGTGCGGCTCGACCCCGTTCAATTTGCAGGTTTCCACGAGCGACGCGACGGCTGCCCAATTGGCTCCGCCTTCGTCACTGCCCGCAAAGAGCGAATTCTTTCTTGATAGAGCCATTGAGGGGCCATTCTGCCCATATCAGGCAAGAAGTAGAGGTTCATTACCGCTGGCACGCGCTGTATGGCCGTAAGGTCCGGCAGCTTTATGCTGAGCGGCGATCTGGAAGAGAGATCGCCGTCGTTGAGAGTGAACCGGGTGTGGCAATCATCGTCGCTGCCTGGATGCTTGATCCGGTGACTTGTGCAGCGCTGTCGTTTGGCCCTCCGACAGTCAATGTTAGCGGTCTGGCCGATCTTCATCAGCTGTTGAAGACCTTTGGACTCCGACGAGCATGGTCCGATGAACCCCCGACCATCCAGGAGGTTCATCATGCGATCGCCGCTGCTGCGTCCCATTGTGTTCCACAAGCCACCCCGTCAGTTCGCGTTGTCGCTGGATCCGCCGGCGTTGAACGGGATGACGACCGCGGAACGCCACACCGCGATCCGCCGTCTTGCCCGCCTCCTGATGGAGGCCGCCGGAGCGGATCCGGAGGAGGCCGGCGATGACGAACGCTGATTCCTTGCCGACGACGGTGCTGAGCCGCAAGGCGGTTGTGTATGTTCGGCAGTCCACTCAGACGCAGGTGCAGATCAATCTCGAGAGCCGGCGTCGCCAGTATGACCTCGTCGATGAAGCCCGCCGTCGGGGATTTCGCGATGTCGAAGTCATCGACGACGACTTGGGCCGCTCTGCTAGCGGAACCGTGGCACGTCCGGGTTTCGAAAAGCTCGTCGCGGGACTCTGCGGCGGCGAAGTCGGCGCCGTGCTTTGCTTTGACGCCTCCCGTCTCGCCCGTAACGGCCGGGACTGGCATCATCTGCTCGAGTTGTGCGGTCTCGTTGACGCCAGGGTCATCGACCTTGATGGCGTCTACAATCCCTGTCGCCCGAACGATCGCCTGCTGCTGGGCATGAAGGGCAGCATCAGTGAGTTCGAGCTCGGCGTCCTGCGTTCGCGGATGCTGGATGCCGCACGCTCCAAGGCCCGCAGAGGCGAACTCAGGATTCCCGTGCCGATCGGCTATATCTGGCACCGAGAGATCGGTCTCGGCCTCGATCCGGATTGCCGCGTCCAGGAAGTCACTCGCCAGATCTTCCATCGTTTCCGCGAACTTGGCAGCGCCCGCCAGGTGCATTTGGCGCTCAAGGCCGAGCAGGTGCACTTCCCGCGCCCGTCGGACGGCAAGAAGATGACGACGTTCGATTGGACGCCAATCCGATACCGCAATGTCATTTCGGTGCTGAAAACCCGTTCTATGCCGGGGTCTACGCCTACGGCAAAACCGTCAACAGAACCCAGATCATCGACGGCAGGGCGCGCAAGACCTATGGCCACCATCGCCCACTTCAGGACTGTGAGATCCTGCTGAAGGATCACCACAACGGCTATATCGACTGGCAGGAGTTCGAACGGAACCAGAAGCAGCTCGCGGCCAACGCCTATGGCCGTCGGGACGGCGCGAAATCTGGTCGCGGCGGCCGCGCTCTCCTCGTTGGCCTTCTGGCATGTCGCCGGTGCGGGCGGCGGCTGAGCGTCGTCTACACCGGACGTTCCAGCCAGCCGGTGTATCGCTGCGACCGCGGCAATACGGCGATTGGCGCGCGCCGGTGTATGATGTTTGGCGGGCTTCGCGTCGATGCGGCGTTCGCCCGAGAACTCATTCGCGCCGTCGAACCCATGGCGATCGAGGCGGCGCTGCTGGCGGAACGGAGGATGATGGAGCGCCAAGCCGAACATCGACGCATTCTCGAACTCGAACTCCAGCAAGTTCGTTACGAGGCAACTCTCGCGGAACGCCGCTACGCCGCGTGCGACCCCGACAATCGGCTGATCTCCGCGACTCTCGAAAAGAACTGGGAGACGGCCTTACGCCGCGTGCGCGACTGCGAGGCGCGTCTGGACGCGACGACGCCCTGCGCCCTGGCACCGCCAATACCGGATCTGACTGGCATTGCCGAGGACCTCGAGGCCGCATGGAAGAATGTCAGCGTCAGCATGCGCTCGCGCCAACAACTGGCGCGCGCCCTGGTCAACGACATCATCGTCGACATCGACGAGCCGGCGCGGGAGATTGTGCTGATCATCCATTGGAAGGGCGGACAGCACTCGGAACTTCGCCTGCGTAAGCCTCGCTCCGGCGGACACGATTGCATCACTTCCGATGAGGCCCTGGCGGTCATTGGCAGCATGGCGAGCCGCTGGTCCGACCAGGACATCGCCGCCACCCTCAACCGGATGAGCTTGCCGACCGGACAACGCAAAACCTGGACGGCACACCGGGTCAGTTCGATCCGGCGCGTTCGCGGCATTCACGCTTACAAGTCCGCCGAGAAAGATGGAACCTGGCTGACCCTGCGCGAAGCGGCCCAGCGATGCCGAGTTACCAGCCACCGGATCCGCAAGCTGATCAAAGCCGGCGTCCTGCGCGCCGAGCAAGTGGTTCCTGGCGCGCCGTTCCAGATCCTTGCTGCCGACCTTGAGACATCGTCCGTGGTGGAGGCGATCGGGTGTAAAGGACGCCCGTGTCACCTCTCTGCGGGATGTGAGCTGCCAATGTTTCCAGACACTTGACGAAGGGGTGCATAATGACTGAGGCGTCGCTCTATCAAGAAAAAATTCGTTGTTCGCGGGCAGCAATGAAGGCGCGGCAAATTGGGCAGCCGTCGCGTCGCTGGTGGAAACCTGCAAGTTGAACGGTGTCGAGCCACACGCCTACTTCACCGACCTGCTGACCCGCCTCGTCCACGGCTGGCCAAATACCCGCATCGACGAGCTGATGCCCTGGCGCTGCGAAAAATCGGCCGCCGGATCGCCGTCAAGCCCGTAAATCAGGGCCGCGGAGCACCGCTTACTTTCAACCAGCACGGACGCCCATCGCCCCAGGCGTCGAACAGCGCCGCCACCCCGCCTCGGTTGTACCGGATCACCCAGTCGCGCAGCGTCTGCCGGTCCATTCCCGCCGCCTGCGCAGCCTGCTCCCGGCTCATGCCGTCCACCGCGTTGGCGATCGCCAGCAGACGACGACCAACACGTCCATCAATCTCCCGCCGCGCCTGACGGCGCAGCTCCCCCGGCGGCAAGTCCGCTCTGATCGGCAATCCTGGCATGCTCGGCTCCCGCAAAACATGCCTTCCCAGAATCACAATCCGCCGCGTCGCCGCAAGCCCAGAGGGAGTCGGACCTTTGGCGGCTGGGTATAACTCGCCCGCCGGAGGTTGCCCGTGTGGCAACCTCCTCGAAGAGGCTGGCCGGTGCAGGGTGCTTTCACCCACGCTTCGGCACGCGGACGTCTAGCGACACCGTCATCTTTTCTACGGAACGGGGAACACATGGCTCAGAGTTCGACGCCGACCGTCGACCATCACGTCGCCGATGCGGCCGCGATCCGACGCGCGGTCATGTCCTGCGGCGTCGGCCAGATCTTCGAGATCTACGACTTTCTCATATACGCCTTCATGGCGGCACCGCTCGCCAGGGCCTTCTTCCCCTCGGAGGACCCGGTCGCGGGGCTGCTGGCCACATTCGCGACCTTTGCGGTGGGCTTCATCATGCGCCCGGTCGGCGCCGTCGTGATCGGCGCCTACGGCGACCGGCATGGCCGCCGCTCCGCGCTCGTCGTCACGATCGGCATGATGGCGGCCGCAACAGGCGTCATCGGCCTCATCCCATCCTATGCGAGCTGGGGCATCGCGGCGCCGATCGTCCTGACGCTCTGCCGGATGGTCCAGGGGTTTTCGACCGGCGGAGAATGGGGCGGCGCGGCCGCGTTCCTGGTCGAATACGCGCCCCCGAAGCGGCGCGGGATCATCGGCAGCTACCAGCAGGCCGCGACCGCGCTTGGCCTCCTGTTTGCAACCTTCGTCGCCTACCTGCTCACCGCTTCCATGGACCCGGCGACCTTCGCGGCCTGGGGCTGGCGGATTGC
>JBBSIT010000433.1:0-4655 GCA_038231995.1 Acetobacterales bacterium
GGCAAATTTTGCCACAGGCGCGATCTTAGGAGGCCAGTCTTTCCAAACACTTGGTGGTTCGTTGCCGTTCCGGCGAATAAGATGGGCTAGAGTCCTTATATCAAGGAGTTTGAGCGGGGGAATGCCAAGTCCGCGGCCGAAGCTGACGCTAAGTATCAGCCTGCCAGGTGGCCAAGACAGGCTGCGGCAGATGATCCTTTATGTCTCGGCGAAGTGCGCCGATGCGGAGAGGTTCGGACTCATCAAGCTCAACAAAATAATCTGGAAAGCCGATTTTGACTCCTTCGCAGCCCGTGGCACAGCCGTAACAGGGCGCGCCTATAAGCGGCAGAAGTTTGGTCCTGTAGCTACGGACATGATGCCACTCTATAGTGAGATGTTAAGAGATGGGCTGATCTCCATAGAGCGCGTAGATTTCGGCGATGGCGTAATCGAGAAGCGGACCACCCCTCAGGCGCAGGCAAAGCTGGACAGATTCAGCTTGAGCGACCTTGCTTTCGTTGAAGAGTCGATTCAGTATTACTGGCAAAAAACCGGCGAAGAGCCCAGCGATGATTCGCACGGTGTGGCATGGAGCACTCGTAGCAATGGTGAGGACATGCCATATGAGCTGGCATATCTATCAGATGCGAGCCTAGGACTTTCTCAAAGGCTCAGGTTGGAAGACCGAATGCTTCAGGAAGGCTGGGTCAGCGAGTAAATGCCGGCTGATCGGCGGATTGTGTACTCGCATGAATGCGATCGCGATGTGGTTCGCCTAGGCGGCTGGAGGTTGCTTGATCGAGTGCTGGAGCCGATCTTAGACGGGCTACAGAGGTATCCATATGGTTTTCCTAAGTATGAATGCGATTGGTGCAGTGTTCGCTATGTTATCACGAAACCTTTGGATGAATTACCTTGGCTCGTCTGGTATTTTACCATCGAACCCCAGGAAGTGACGTTTGTCCATGTCGAAGAATACGAAACTTACTAGCGATTAGCGGCATCGCTTCACCGAAACCGCCCTCAAGTTGGGCGCCGACGAGATAGCGCCACTTCCATCTCCCCGGTCCGCCCGCCCAAGCTACGCCAAAGTAACCCGCCCCATCTCCAACTGCCACCCAGCCGCCGTCAGCGGAAACTCCTTGATCGAGTTCCGAACCGCAATCTGATACGTCGGCTGGAACAGGACAAAATGGTTCGCCTGGTCCACCACCCGCCGCTGCCACTCGACCCACAGCTCCGCCGCCTTCGCCGGGTCCTGCTCCTCCGACGCCTGCTTCACCAATGCCGTCATCTCGGCCGGCACGTCCCAGTGCACCCGCTTGGCCACGCGCTCCACCACCGCCGACGCCCAAAGGTCGTTGGACACGGCGGGCGGGTTCCAGAACGTCAGCACGCCGCCCTGCTCCTTGCCCTGGGTGTAGGTCGTGCGCAGGTTCACCTGGTCCATCGGGTTCAGCCGCACCCGGATACCGACCCGCCCCAGGTCGGATTGCAGCTTCTGCGCGAGCACCTGGTAGGACACGCCGGCGACGGCCGCGTTGCCGTAGGCGATCTCCATCTCGAACCCGTCGGCGGCGCCGGCCGCCTGCAGCAGCTGCCGGGCCTTGTCCAGGTCCTGGTGGAAACCGATCCGCCGCGCGATCTCCTCCGTGCTGCCGGTGACGCCGATCGGCAGGAAATGCGCCGGGCGCTGCGCGGCGCCGCCCAGCAGGCTGTTCACGATCCCATCGTAATCGATGGCATAGCCGATGGCGTGCCGCGCCTCCTTCTTGGCCAGCACCGGGTTCGCCTCGGGGCTCTGCGTCACGGCCATATAGACGAAGTCGAGGCTCGGCAGCTTCTCGACGCGGACGTTGGGGTCGCCCTGCAGCGTGCTGATCTGCTCCGGGATGAGGTTGAACGCGGCGTCCACGTCGCCGCGCCGCACCGCGAGCAGCTGCGCCGCGCTGTCGGACAGATGGCGGATGAGCACGCGCTCGAAGGCGGGGGTGCCGCGCCAGTAGTTGGGGTTGCGCTGCAGCGCGATCTGGCTGTTCCGCTCCCATCGGATCAGGCGATACGGCCCGGTGCCGGCGCTGTTGCTGTTCAGCCAGTCCGTTGCCTTGTCCGCCTCCTTCGCGTTCGCCCCCTGCACGCCGCCATGCTGGGTCACGACCGCCTTCTCCATGACGCCGCAGGCCGGGTTGCACAGGATCGCCAGCACCGGGGCGTTCGGGGCGTTCATGATGAAATCGACGGTCTGCGGGTCCACGATCTCTACGCGGTCCACCGCCTTGATGTAGGCCTGGGTCTGCTCGCGCATGTTGATCAGCCGGTCGAAGCTGAACTTCACGTCCTCGGCCGTCATGACGTTGCCGGACGCGAACTTGACGCCGGGCCGCAGGGTGAAGCGCCAGCCATTGCCGCTCGGCGTCCGTTCCCACTTCGTGGCCAGCGCCGCCTTCGGGGTATTGTACTCGCCGGGCTCCAGCGTCATCAGGCTGTCGTAGCAGGCGGCGATCGTCAGCGGCGGCGTGTACTGCGCCTGCCGCACCGGGTCGAGCGTGACGGTGTCGCTGATGTCGATGCCCAGCACCAGCGTATCGCGCCGGCTCTGCGCCAGCACCGTGCCGCCCGATGCCAACAGCGTCGCGGACACGCCGAGCATCCCGGCGAGATCGCGCCGCGTAAGTGAAGTGGTTGCCATGGACATCTTCCCCAAAGTCGTCCGACATTGCTGTCGGATCGTTCCAATTGCCTGAGACGATACGCGGGCGGGCGGGCGATTGGGAAGAGAGGATGCGCATGGACATCACCGGCCGGACCCGGCTGCTCGGCATCATCGGCGACCCGGTGGCTCCGCTGCGCTCCCCCGCCCTGTTCAACGCAGCATTCGCCCGGCTGGGGCGCGATGCCGTGTTCGTCGCCTTCCAGGTCCCCGCAGGCGGCCTCGCTGCGGCGTGGGCCGGGTTGACGGAGCTGCGAAACCTGGACGGCCTGGTCGTCACCATGCCGCACAAGGAGGCCGTGGCGCCGCTGCTGGCCGCTCTCGGCCCGACCGCCCGGCTGACCGGCACGGTGAACACCGTCCGCCGCCTGCCCGATGGGCGCTGGGAAGGCGAGATGTTCGACGGCGAGGGCTTTCGCGACGGACTGGAGCGCGCGGGCCACCTTCCGCGCGATGCGAGCGTGCTGCAGGTCGGCTGCGGCGCCGCCGGGCGCGCCATCGCCTACGCCCTGGCCCGCGCCGGTGCCGGCCGCCTGAGCCTGCACGATGCAGCACCGGGCCGCGCATCGGCGCTGGCGGAGGCCCTGTCGCGCGCCTACCCGCGGCTGCGTGTTGCAGCAACGGCGCCCGATCCCGCCGGGCATGACATCGTCCTGAACGCGACGCCGCTCGGCCTGCGCGAAGACGACCCGCTCCCGCTCGACCCGGCGGCGCTGTCCCCGTCCCAAATCGTCGCGGACGTCATCCCCAATCCGGAAGTGACGAAGCTGGTCGCTGCGGCGCGCGCTCTCGGCTGCGCGACCGTCACCGGCCGCGCGATGCACGAAGGGCAGGCCCGGCTGGCGGCCGCCTATCTCGGGATCAAGGGCTGGCCCGACTGACCCGCATCGGAGCGGCGATGCACCATCAGGTCGTTCTCGCCCTCCTGCACCACCTCGCCGCGCTGGTTGCGCAGCACGAAGCCGAGCGTGACGATGCCGCGGTCGCGCTTACGGGTCGCGCGTTTCGACACGACGCGGATGCCGGCGCTCAGCCGGTCGCCTACCAGGATCGCGCCGGTGAACCGCCAGCGCCATCCGAGCGAGACGATGGCCGCGAGCCGCGTCTGCGCCCGGTTCTTCAGCCCGTCCGCCAGCGCCAGGCCGAGGATTCCATGCGCGACGCGGCCGGGATAGCCGAGCGAGCGGGCGTACTCGTCGTCAATGTGAATATCGTAAAAGTCCCCCGCGAGGCCCGCGAACCCGAGGATGTGCGCCTCGGTCACGGTGATGCCGCCGGTCTCCCAGCTCAACCCCTCCGCGATCTCCTCGAAATGCAGCCGCTCGTCCCGCATCCTATAGCCGCCCAATATGCAGCCCGCCATCCACGTTGAACGCGTCGCCAGTGCTGAACGGCAGGTCCCCGGCGGCCAGCGCGGCGATGGCGCGGCCCACATCCTCCGCCTCCCCCCAGCGCCGGACCGGCGACAGCCCGGCCTCGATCCGCCGCGTGTAGCTCTCCGCCACGGGCGCCGTCAGGTCGGTGCGGATCACCCCCGGCCGGACCTCGTGCACCGCGATGCCGTGCCCGGCGAGCCGCAGCGCGAAAGTCCGCGCGACCATCGAGACCGCCGTCTTGGACGCGCAGTATTCCGCCCGCTCCGGCGAGGCGAGGGCGGCGTTGGCGGAGGAGACGAACACCACGCTGCGCGCCGCCCGTTGCGGCGCATCGGGCGCGATCATGCGCCGGGCCGCCGCCTGCGTCAGAAAGAAGCCGCCCCGCGCGTTCACGGCGAAGCAGCGGTCCCAGGACTCCGGCGTCGCGTCCAGCAGATCGCCCCGGCTGAGCACGCCGACGCCCGCGTTGTTCACCAGGCACTCGACGCCGCCGAACCGCTCCCACGCCGCGTCCAGCAGCGCCGCGTGCGCCCCGAGATCGGCCACATCGGCGATGCGGAACTCCAGCGCGCCGCCCGCCGCCTGCA
>JBBSIT010000434.1:0-4651 GCA_038231995.1 Acetobacterales bacterium
GGTCGAGGCGTCCGACAGATGGCTGGTCACGTCCGGTCCTCTGATGTTGACGTGCTGAGATGATGTTGGATCGTCGCCTCCGCCATGTTGTGCAGCGCCCATGCTGGTACAGTCTCCTGCCTGGCCTGCGCTCCCATGCGCCAGCAGCGTAGCTCCTGCCCGGTAGCCGTTACGATGGCGACCGTCTCGGCCGTCACCGCGCCAACGCTGCGCCCGCGCAGCAGCCAGGCCAGGCCAGCGGCGTCCATGCGCCTGTCCGGGGCGCGAGCGTGCAGCCCGAACAGGTCGAGAGCGTCCCAGCCAGCCCGGTGCAACTCGGATCCGTGCTGGTGCAGGATCCGGACGGCGTCGGTCTGGAACAGGCGCCAGCGTTGAGGCGCGATGCTGGTCAGGGGCGGCACCATCGCCAGCCGCGTCACCCCCTCGCACCAGTCCAGGGGCACGCCAGGCACGGTGGCTAGCGGTGCGAAGGGCCCACTCGACGACCCCTTCTTCTTGCTCCGAGGTGCCCGGGCGGGCTTAGGCGGTATCGGGCGCTTGTAGGAGCGCAACGCTGCAAGCGCGTCGGCTCCCGCGCCAAACCCCGCGTTCGCACCACTACTGCCGCTCGATAAAGGCGAGAAAGGCGAAAACTCGGCCGCCGGCCCACTGCCCGGGGTATTTTCGCCTTTCTCGCGTTTTTCGGGGCAGGGCATCGGTGACAACGCGCTCACGACGCCGCTGCCCATAGCATCGGGTTTACCTGCCAATCTCCCCGGGGCCGCCCAGGCTTGCCGGTGCCCTCCGGTTCCAGCAGCCATCGCGCATCCGCCAGAAAGCGGCACGCCTGCTTCACCAGCTCCGTCTCACGCAGCCCGGGCAGGTGTGCCCCGTCCCGCACGGCGGAGACGTTCAACACCTCCGGTCGGGTCCGCATGATCCACTCGGCCAGGGTCCGCGCGTTGCGCTCCTCTGTCGGCACGCTCGCGTCACCCAGGACCCGGGCGGCCATGGGCAGGAAGTAGCCGCGCATCAACCCTGCCGCAGCTTGCATGGCCATGCCGCTCACCGTGGAGGGCTCAGGCTCAGCTGCCCTGGCGGACCACCACAGCAGCTCCAGCACCAGCGCCAGCCGGAGCACCTGGCCGCGCGCCTTGCCCATGCTGGACCGAAGCAGCCCATGCGCGCCTTCTTCTGCCGCCTGCATCTCCTGCGCGAACCGTTCCAACAGGTCGGCCGCCTCGGGGTCGAGGGAGACGAACCCCGGACAAGGCTCGCCTGCTTCATTCTCCCGCATGGCAAGAGCGGCCAGGCAGTTCAGAGCAGTCGCCGCGGCCGGAGCGTCGCACGACGTGGTGGGCCGGCGGAACGGCTTGGGATCGGGCCACGTCCATAGGAAGCGGCCAGCCAAGCCGTCGTCGGTGCCGGTCAGGGCGTCCTCCAGCCGGTCCGGCTGGATCGAGCCGAACACAGGCACGGCCAGGCGCGGGATGAACACCGGCTCGGGATGCTTCTGCCGGTCCACCGTGTAAGGGCCGCCCACATAGGCTTCCAACCAGAACTGCCGATCGGTGCCGCCGCTGTAGCGGGACAGGTTCAGCAACCAGCCTGCCAGCTCATCGCGGACGTGCAGCACGCCCTTCGGCAGGCCCCGTAGTATGTTGGAGAGGGCCTCGACGGTGGCGTCCGAGACGCGGACCCGCGGCCGCACCGGGGCAGGCGGTATGGTGGCCTCCCGCGGCTTGGCCGGTATGGTGGTGCCCTCCTTCACGGCCGCCGCGACATCTTTCTCCCACTGCTTCTCGATCAACTCGGCGATCTTCGCGGCCTCCGTCCACGTCGCCAGCTGCTCCGGGTAGCCGCGGGCCAGGTCCTGTTCCACTATCCCCAACACCTCCCGCATGACGGGCGCGGCGCCGGGCGACTTGCCCGACGAGGGGTTGCCGACGCTCGCGCACCACAGCGCCGGCGGCTCGAACCAGCCCGACCAGCCGCGCGCCCAGCGTGCGTTGCCGATCAGCGCAGAAGCAGCCGCCAGCAGCGGCAAAGCCACGTAGTCCGGCGGCGCATTGGCGCCCTCCGCGGTCCTGGCGATCCACGGCCCCCACCACGGACCGAACACGTCGAGCGGCAAGGGCGGGGCGGGCAGCCGGGTGCGGGACAGGAACCCCATCTCGGGGTCGGCCGGCGGTATGGACCCTGCGGCGCCGAGCGACGGCTTGCGCCACCCGGGCCGGGCCTGCGCGGCCAGGTGGAACAGTGTGCCGGCACCTGCCTGGGGCGGCCGGTCGCTATGTCGCGTGAAGTGTGCCCAGCGCTCGTCCGGCTTGCGGTCGTGCTGGCCGGCGCTGCGCTCCGTCCACGCGGCCCAGGCTGCAAGCCCGGCGAGGCTGCCACCCGTTGCGGCCCACGTCGCCAGGCCGATCCGGTTCCAATACTCCCAGTCGAGCAGATCATCGGGGGGTATCACGGCGAGCGCTGCCACCACGTCCAGCGGATCGGCGGTGGCACCGTGCGCGCTGGACTGGTGCTGGCCGGGTTTCGCACCCGAGGAGCTGCCCTCGGTCGCCGGCACGCCGATGAGCGGCGCGGCAGCGGCCAGGAACGCATCCAGCTGCGCTTCAGTGATCTCGGGGATGGTCTCCAAAATGGTGGCTTGCGGCGGGCTCGGCACCCAACACAACGACGCGCCGGTGAGGTGATTCTGCGACGTTGCGAACTGCTGCCCGAAACCCAGGACCTCGATCTTCCCCATCGTCCCGACCAGGGCCCGCTTGCCTGGCGTCCCCTCGGCCGCCCGGTAGGGCAGCAGCACGCGGGGGGCGTTATCCCGGCCTCGCATCAGCGTCTCGCCGAACATGGCGAAGGCCAGGGCGCGCACCGTGGCGACGGTGGGCGCATCGTCGATGTCGAGATCGAGAGCGCGCAGCCCGTCGCAGAGAATGCCGGTCTCCAAGGCGTCCGGCTCGGGTGTCGCTTTGGCTGCCTCTGGGGGGTCACGTCGGGCACGCTCTTCCCACGCCCCTCCCTTCGGACGCTTGCCGCGGTCGTTCGGCTTCAGCCAAGCGTGCTGGCAGTCCCATGAATAAAGGGCGATGGGGCGCCAGCCAGCGTCCCACAGTTCGGCGCGGATCGCTGCCGCGGCTGTCAGACGCGGATTATGCGGGTGGTTCATGCCCGCACCCCCAGCGCCCGGCAGCGCGCTTCCAGGGCCAGGTGCGCCGCCGCCTCTGCCTGAACGACGCGGCCTTCCGAGAGCAGCAAGTCGGCCCGGCGATCGTGATAGGCAGCGAAGGCCAGCGCCGCACTGGCTTCGCTGGGGATTGCCACCCGGGACGGGGACGCGGCCAGGCGCGGGCCGTAGGCGGTTGCAATCGGAATGTGGAACATGGTTGCCCCTTGTGCGTTGGGGCGCGGGTTCCGGTGGCGAAGCCGTGGGCGGCATGGTATCAGGACGGCACCGCTGCACATCCGATGAACACCAGCAGCCTGGCCGGAGAGATCCACGCCAGGTTGTTCGGTGCTAGGCGGGCCTGCGGCTGCGTCCGCCGCGGAGGGACGGGCTGCCGTCGAGCATGGCTCGGCCGTGGGCCAGCAGCTCGGCCGTGTCGAGGGTCGCGCGGCCGTTCAGCAGCCGTGTCGCCAGTGGCCAGGTTTCGAGTGTGCGCGGGCTGACCTGTAATCCCACCTGGGCATACAGCACTGTCGCGCCGCCTTTCCGGTCCACACGCGGTGGCGGGTTTTGCGGGTCTAATAGTGGTTTATAGGTCCGACGGGCGCTGGTGCCGGCCAGGTCGGTTGCAGGGGCATAGTTCACTTAGGAAATCTCCGCAGCAGGTGTTAGAGCTGCGAAGGTGTGCGGAGCGGAACGGGAACGCGCGAGGTACGCGCTGTTTGATTTTAGCGCTGCTTGTCCCTCCCCGCAGCGCGCCAACGCTTTCGCGCTTGCACCACGGTGTCCGGCACGATCTTACGACCGTCTAGTTCGGCTGCGACTGCACATACGAATCGCACGCCCTCGGTAGGAGGTGCGCCTTGCTTGCGATTCATCGTGAAGCGCCGGCCTAACGTCTCGCGGTATAGGAGGGGAAGGCCATATGCGAGCAAGCCGATGCGTGCCGTCCTACCAGAGCGAGGAAGGAAGTCATCAGGGTTGCGATATAGCGAGTTTTTGACTTCTTGGGAGGACACTGCGCCATGAAGGAAATCGACTTCCTGTCTCAAACGATCGAGTCGTGCCATTTTCCACTCTAGGTCAAATATAAAGTCAACAAAAACGGGTTTAGGTGCGGCTATGCGATCAGCCAAAAAGTCTAGCGCACAGCGACCGCGCCAGGCGGCCTTCCGCGCACGCTCGAAGGCAGCAAGGTCGGCGTCAGGTGGGTTCGGTCCAGCGGCTTCGTGTTCTAGCTCGTAGCGGAGGGCGCGGAGTGTCCCCATCAAATCGGCACCGTCGAATGATCGAGGAACAACCCGAATTTTCGCGCGTGCCAACAGGGCAAGCCCGCGACGGTTGGCGGCGCGCCTGTCGTCAGGCCTGCCAAATAGCGCGCCGATGTTGTCGGGCGGTTCCTGTATCTCGGGTGGATAGCTCGCCAGTATTCGCGCAGTTTCGTCGTCGCCATCCTGCGTCGGGCGGAGCGGCTCGGATGCCACTAAGGACTCATCCGGA
>JBBSIT010000435.1:0-4650 GCA_038231995.1 Acetobacterales bacterium
CAGACGGCGGCATCAGAAACCCAGTGTCGCGATCAATCAGGCGGAAATTGCTCATGCGGCAGGTCTCCGAAGCGCAGCCACTCAATCCGCCGACCCTACAACTCGCTTCCGCGTCGCGTTAAGTCCGACAGGCTGCTAGGATCGGCCCATGCGCCCGTCTGTCCTGCTGCTGACCGCCCTGCTCGCCGCACCTGCCGCGGCGGAGCCCGCCATCCCCGTATTGGTGCCGATCACCGGCTTCCTCGCCATCGAGGGCCGCAGCCAGCGCAATGGCGCGCTACTCGCGCTGCGCAACCCACCGGCCGGGTTGCACGTGCGGCACGAGGTCGCCGACACCGGCACGAGTCCAGAGGTCGCGGTGAACGCGCTGGAGCGCGCCATCGGCGACCCCGAGGCCATCGCCGTCGTAGCCCCGATCCTCGGCACGCAGATGCTGGCGATGCTTCCCGTGGCGCTGGAGGCGAAGATCCCGCTGCTCACGCTGTCCGGCACCGCCGCCATCACCCGGCAGGGCAACCCCTACGTGTTCCGCTTCTTCCCGGAGGACGGCGTGACCAAGCGCGCCCAGGTGCGCTTCGCCGTCGAGGAGCGCGGCGTCCGGCGTCCGGCCGTGCTGACCCAGACCACCGCCTACGGCCAGAGCGGCCGGGCCGAGATCCTCGCCCTGTTGCGCGCCGCCGGGGTCGAGCCGGCGTATGAGGACGCGCTCGACGTCTCGCTACGCGACTACGCGCCCGTGCTGGCCAAGGCGCGCGCCGCCGGGGCGGACAGCCTGATCCTGCACCTGCATGCCGGCCCGACCGCGCTGCTGCTCAAGGCCGCCGCCGGGCTCGGAATGCCCATGATCGCCGGGTCTGGGCTGGTGCAGCCGGCCACGCTCGCGCTGCTGGAGCCGCGCGAGCTGGCCGGCGCCTGCGCCGAGACCGGGTCTTCCCCCGCCTCCGGCGAGACGCCGGCCATGCGCGCCTTCGCGGCCGATTACCGCCGCGCGTTCGACGCGGAGCCGGATGCCTTCGCGGTCGGCCAGTACGACGGCACGATGATGGCGCTGAACGCCATAGCGGCCGGCGCCCGCACGCGCGAGGCGCTGACGGCGGCGCTGTCAAGCGGGACATACGAGGGCCTGGCGATGACCTACCGCTCGAACGGGCGCGGCGACATGGCGCATTCCGCCGTGGTCGTCTGCTTCGACGGCGCGAGCCGCGTGCCGTCCGTCGCCAAGCGCTACGACGCCCCGCCGGGCTAGCCCCGTGCTCGCCATCCAGTTGCTGTGGAACGCGCTGGCGCTGGGTGCGGCATACGCGTTGGTGGCGCTGGGCTTCGTGCTGATCCTGAACGCGACCGGCGCGGTCAACTTCGCCCAGGGGGACTTGGTGGCGGCCGGCGGCTTCGTCGCCGTAGCACTCGCGTCCTGGCTGGACCTGCCCGGCCTGGCGCTGCTGCCGCCGCTGCTGCTCGCGATGGCGGCGCTCGGGCTGGTCGTGGCCGCCGTCGCCTACTTCCCCCTGAGCCGCCGCCCGCCCGACACGGTGTTCATCAGCACCATCGCCGTCGGCATCATCCTGCAGCAGGGCGCCACGCTGCTGTTCGGCCCGGAGCCGCGCAGCACCCCGGCGCTCATAGGGCCGGGCGAGTGGCGCCTCAGCGGCCTGGTGCTTCCATACCAGAGTATCGCGATCGTGCTGACAGCCGCCCTGCTGATCGCTGCATTGCACTGGCTGTTCAGCGCCACCCAGTTCGGCCGCCGGCTGCGCGCCACCGCGCAGGACCCGGACGTGGCGGCGGCCCTCGGCATCCCCGTGCGCAGCATGGTGGCGGCGACCTTCGCGCTCGGCGCGGCGCTGGCCGGCGCCGCCGGGCTGCTGCTGTCGCACGGTTTCTTCGTGACGCCCACGGACGGCGGCGCCTACATGCTCAAGGCCTACGTCGCCGCCACGCTCGGCGGGTGGGGCAGCATCCCCGGCGCGGTGCTGGGCGCCTTGCTGATCGCGCTGTTCGAGGTGGTCTATCCCGCCCTGCCCGCGCTGGTGCCGGGGCTTGCCGGGTCGCCCGGCCTGTTCTCGCAGGTCGCGTCGGCCATCGAGCTCGACTGCGCGATCCTGCTGCTCCTGCTGGTCCGGCCCGGCGGCCTGTTCGGCGAGGCCGTGCGGACCCGGCCTTGAGGCCCGGCGCGCTCGCGAACGCCGCCGTCCTCGCGGCGCTCGCCGTCTATCTTGGCTGGACCGTGGCCTCCGGCGGCAGCTACGCGATGCGGGTGCTGTCGGTCGCGGGCATCTACGCGCTGCTCGCGATGGGCTACCAGTTCATCTTCGGCCACGCCGGTGCGCTGGCGCTCAGCCAGGCAGCGTTCATGGGCATCGGCGCCTACGCCTCGGGCCTGCTGGCGCTGCGGGCCGGGCTGCCGTTCGACGCGGCGCTCCCGCTCAGCGTCGGCGCCCCCGTGCTGCTGGCGCTGCTGGTCGCCGTGCCCGTGCTGCGGCTGCAGACGCACTACTTCGCGCTCGCCACCCTTCTCCTCAGCCAGATCGCCTTCCTGGCAGCGACCGAGTGGCACTCATTGACCGGCGGGGCCAACGGGCTCGGCGGGGTGCCCGGCGTCGTCCTGCTCGGCCAGTCCATCCGCCCGGGCTGGCCGCTGCTGGCGGCCGTGTGGGGCTTCGTCGCCGGTGGCGCGCTGCTCGCGTGGGTGATCGCGCGCGGGCGGCTTGGCCCCGCCTGGGCGGCGATGCGCGCGCATCCGGCGGCGGCGGCGAGCCTCGGCATCGACGGGCCGCGGCTGCGCCTGATCGCGTTCCTGCTCAGCGCGGGCTACGCGGGCCTCGCCGGGTCGCTCTACGTCCATACGCTGCGCGTCGTGTCGCCGGACGCGCTCGCCTTCCCCGTAGTCGTGACGTGCCTGACGATCGTGGTGGTCGGCAGCCGCACCAACCCGGTGGGAGCGATCGCGGCGGCGGTGCTGGTCGTACAGTTGCCGGAGTGGTTCCGCGGCCTGCAGGATTTCTACCTCCTCGCTTACGGCATCGCCCTGCTCGTGTTCGTCGCCGCGGTGCCGGGCGGTTTGATGGGCGTGCTGGAGTCGCTGGCCCGCCGGGTGCTGCCGCCGCGCGCCGCACCTCAGCCCTGTCCGGCGCCGCTGCCGGCGCGCCCGCGCTCAGCCGACGGTTTGCTGGAGATCACCGGGCTGTCCCGCCGGTTCGGCGGCGTGCAGGCGCTGGACGGGGTGTCCCTCGCCGTGCGGCCCGGCGAGGCGCTGGGGTTGATCGGCCCCAACGGCTCCGGCAAGACCACGCTCGTCAATGTCGTCACCGGCATCTACCCGCCCGACGCCGGCCGGGTGCGCCTGGGCGGGCAGGACATCACGGGCTGGCCGGCGCACCGCATCGCCAGGGCTGGCATCGCCCGGACGTTCCAGGCGCCGGCGCTGGTGGAGGACATGACGGCGCTGGACAACGTGGCGGTCGCGCGGAGTTCCGGCCGAGACCTGGCGCGGGCGGAGGCGGCCGGGCTGCTGGACCGGATGGGCGCGCTGGACGCGGCGGGCCTGCAATGCGGCGCGCTGCCTCCCGGCCTGCGCCGCCGGGTCGAGATCGCACGGGCGCTGGCGTTGCAACCCCGCCTGCTGCTGCTGGACGAGCCCGCCGCCGGGCTGACCGCGTCCGAGCAGGCGGACCTGGCCCGGCGACTGCGCGGCCTGGTCGCCGACGGCGTCGGGCTGCTGGTGATCGAGCACGACATGGCCTTCCTCGCCCCACTCGCCGACCGCATGGCCTGCCTCGACCGCGGCCGGCTCATCGCGGAAGGCGCGCCCGCCGCGGTGCAGGCCGACCCGGCGGTGATCGAAGCCTATCTGGGCCGCACCCATGCTGCGGGTTGAGGCCTTGGATGTCCGCTACGGCGAGGTCCCTGCGCTGCGCGGCGTGAGCCTGGACGTGCGCGCCGGCGAGGCGGTGGCGCTGCTCGGCGCCAACGGCGCGGGCAAGAGCACGCTGCTCCGTGCGGTCATCGGCCTGCTGCGCGCCCATGCCGGCGAGGTCTTCCTGGACGGCCGCCCGCTCGGCAGGCTGCGGCCAGAGCGGCGGGCGCGGCTCGGCGTCGGCTACTGCCCGCAGGGGCGGCGGCCGTTCCCCGGGCTGACCGTGCGGGAGAATTTGCAAGTCGCGTGCTGGGCCGGCGGCGCCGAGCGGACGCGGCGCGTCGAGGAGGCGTTCGCCCTGTTCCCCGCGCTGCGCGACAAGGCGGCGGTCCCAGCTTGGCAGCTCAGCGGCGGGCAGCAGGGGATGCTGGCGATCGGCCGCAGCCTGATGAACCGCCCGCGCCTGCTCCTGCTGGACGAGCCCTCGCTCGGCCTGTCGCCGCGCCTGGTGGACGAAGTGTTCGCCGCCATCCAGGCGATCCGCGCCGGCGGCGTCGCCGTGCTGCTGGCCGAGCAGAACGCCCGCCTCGCGCTCGAAGCGTGCGACCGCGCCTGGGTGCTGCGGACCGGCGAGGTGGCGCAGCACGGTCCGGCGCGCGAGCTGGCCACGAGCGACGCGGTGAGGGCGGCGCTTCTCGGGGGATAGCAGAGTATCATGCCAACGGCCCCGTCGAATAACGGCTCTTGGTGGAGAGCTGACGCCGGGTTTCCCGTCACTTGCCGCGGAAGCGCGCGGC
>JBBSIT010000436.1:0-4637 GCA_038231995.1 Acetobacterales bacterium
ACAATCTGGCGCGTCGCGAAGCCGAGCGGCACCTGCTTGCCGAACCCGCGCGCCACGGGAAGAGGCAGCAATGTCGCTGACCGCCGTGCAGGGACAGGGCTCCCGGGAGACAGGAGTACCGGTCTTAACGCTCCGCGCTCCGTGGACGCAGCGGTCGACTGAGCTGGGACGAGCTGGAAGTCAGCCCAGGCCGGCATCGCCACGATGATCGCCCCCAATAGGGCAATTCCAAGGGCATCTCTCATTTGAGCCTCCGTACAGAGTGGAAAACTACCGTCTGAAGGCGCGAACGGAGATTGCGACACTCTGATTCGCGGGACATAAGCCGAGAGCGTCCATGGTGTTCGTGCCGTTCTGGAGCCTTCCAGGCTCTATCGGCTTCAGTCCCGTCGGCCTCGGTCGGCCTGAGAGGTGCTTAATATGGCGAGACAACAGAGAGCATCTGACAAAGCCGATCGTGTCCGCGACGAGTTTCTCGATGCCATCGGGCAGAGGATCAAGATCGCACGTGTGAGAGCCGGACTCACCCAAAAACAACTCGCAGAAAAGATCAATTCAAGCCCGTCCTGGGTTTATCTTGTCGAGGACGGGCAACAGAACGTACAAGTCCAGAGCTTACGGAAAGTAGCGGAGGCCCTCGATGTCTCGATACATAGCCTTCTTCCAGACAGCTCCGGTAGCACTGACGAGTATGGCGGTGCCAAGGAGACTGGAGAGATATTTGAAACCGTTATCAACGACCTGACCCGATCCGTAGGCCTTCTGCACAAACTCAACACGCTCCGGACCAAGCGGTAGAGTTCGGAGCATCCAAACCTGGCCACCTCGCACCGCTGGAAGCAGCATGGAGCTAGGGAAAATGCGCTTTGAAGTGATGTTTTAGGGTAGAGAATCGCATCAAGATGAGCTATCGGCTTCTCATACCGTTGTGAGAAGCCTCATGAACGAACTGTCCGCTGGACCCGGAACAGGTCCGAGCCTCCCTCTTCCTCAGGTTGGGTCGGATCGCTGTGCGCCGCCTACTCCCACTCTCCTTCTCGCTCGGCGCGTCCTACCGGGCATGGTGGCGCGGCCACGGCATCGAAGCTGTCTGCCTGTATCTCGGCCTGGCCCGAACGGCGCTGCTTGATCTCGTCGTCGAGCTGGACCTGCCTACGCCACACGACCGCCCGCTACGGAAGGCAGGCGGGCGGAAGCCCTGGACCAGCGCCGACATCGCCTTGTTCATCGTGCTGTGGATGGCCGGCTGGCATGCCGAGAGCCTGGGCGACCGCTTCAGGCGCTCCCCCGGCAGCGCCTGGTACAAGGCCCGCCAACTCGGCCTGCCCCGGCGTGACCGGAAGCGCATTTTCCGCCCAGGCCGGGCGAGCGATGATCTGCCGAGCGGCAGCATGCAGGGGGTGGCTCCGGACCCTGCAGGCAGCGGAAGCGGGCAGGCACGCCGAGGGGCCTTCGTCCGCGCCGAATTAAGCCAACCTGACCGCTGCGACTTGGGAAAAGCGGCCCTGGATCTGCCGCAAAGCATCGCCAGCAGCTGCGACATCTTGCCCGGACTGCATACCGATACGGTCATCATCCCACCTTCCGCCGTCCGCGCCGGCACCGATCTGTTCGGGCCGACGCCGGTCGGGATGCCGCCTGTTCGCAGGGCGAAGCGTCAACACTTCGAGTGGACCCGCGAGCGCGACCGCGAGCTGGCCCAGCGCTGGTGGGCGCGCCAGCACTACAAGGCGATCGCCCGCGACATGGGCCTTTCGCCATCCGCGGTGCAGAGTAGGCGCATCCGTCTCGAGCTGCCCAGCTTCAACACGCTGCCGGACCTCGCCCTTCTCCGACGCGATGAGCTGGTGGACCACTTTGACCCGAGCGTGGTCGCGGTGAACATCGCCGCCGCCCGCTACACGGAGCGCAAGTGCAACGCGTTCGCTTCGGAAGGCAAGGTGTTCTGGTTCTGGAAGCCTGAAGGCAGGCCCAGATTCACCAGCGACGAATTCAAGAGACTCGAGAAGAGGCGGGAAACGCGTCCTGTCGCCGCTGCGCGTCGGCCGCTTCCAGCCCTTGCGAACGCCCTGCATGCCTGGTGACCGCCGCTTATGCGTCGGTGGCCCCTTCGAGATGGGCCGTCCCGTTCGCGCCGTTTTCCTCGATTGTCGGCCAGGAGCCCTCGACCAGGAGATGTTGCATGCAGAACCACGCCGCCGCCGTCTCGCGCCGGCTGAGTGACCCCGACTACCAGGCGCGCCTCGTTGGCCGCTGCATCGCCCTCACCCTGGGCATGGCCGCCCTGCTCGCGGTGTCCATCGCGCGTGACGTCTACAAGACGATGAACCCGCCCCGGCCGGTGTTCTTCCGCATCGACGGCAAGACACCGCCCCAGCCGCTCGTGGCGCTCGACAGCCCCATCGTGGACGACACCGAGCTGCTGCAGTGGACCGTCTCGGCGGTGCTCGCACCCTATTCCGTCAACTACCACGACTACCCCGTGCAGCTGAATACGGCGGGCCGGCGCTTCACGCCGAGCGGCTGGAACAGCTTCGCCACGGCGTTCAAGGAGACCGGCAACCTCGACGCGATGAAGCGGGCGCGCCTGCTCTGCTACGCGCAGATGGACCGTGCGGCGATCATCCGCGAGACCAAGGTGATCGGCGGTCGGCTGGCCTACGACGTGCAGTTCCCGATCAAGCAGACCTGCCAGAACACGCAGCAGGAGGTCACGTCGCGGCTGATGATGACCGCGCTCGTGGTCCGCACGGAGGTGCAGGACCACCCGGACGGCCTCGCCATCGAGCAGCTCGTCGCCACCGTGCAGTAGCCCGTCCTGGAATGAGCCCGCCGTGTCCCGCCGCACCGCCCTCGTCCTCACCTGCCTGGCCGCACCCGCGCTCGCCGGGGCGCAGACCCTGAGCCCGCAATCCGATCCATCCGTCTCCGCGCCGCAGGCTCCAGAAGGGGCGCGGCGCGCGGCGAGGGACGCGATCCCGCTGACGCCCGAGTTGATCCAGGAGCTGGCCCGCCGCCTGCAGGAGAACCGGCGCACGGAGGAGGAGAGCGTCACCCAGATCGCCTCGCCCGTGAGCCGGGCGGTGCGGGCAACCTACGCGCCGGGTCAGGCCACCAGCATCGTGCAGACCGTGAAGGGCTACCCGAGCGCGCTGTCCTTCTTCGACGCCACCGGCCAGCCCTGGCCCATCGTGTGGGACACCAACTCGAACTCGGCCGGCGGCGGAGGCGGGGGCGGCAACAGCACGGGCAACTGCAACACGAGCAGCACCGCCCCGGCTGCGCCGGGCGGGCCGGCCGTGGAAGCGACCGGCTTCCACGTGTGCGTGCCCGTGAAGGGCAGCAACGTGCTGCAGGTCACGCCCATGAGCCTGTCACCCCGTGGCGGACTGCTCGTGAACCTGCAGGGCGCGCCCAAGCCGCTCACCTTCCTGATGGTGGGTGGGCGCGACCGCTACGACGCAGATCTCAGCATCCACGTCGCCCATCGTGGCCCGAACGCCCGGGTCCAGATCGACACGCGGCCGGGCGCGCCGATCACGGGGGCGCCCTACCTCAACGCCATGCTGGCCGGCATCGCGCCGGCCGATGCCAAGCCCCTGCAGGTCGAGGGCGTGTCGCCCGACGAGGTGCGTGCCTGGCGTCTCGGCAACGAGACCTACCTGCGCACCCGCCACACCTTGATGTCGCCGCCCTGGAGCGCATCGGAGAGCGGCGAGGGCGATGTGCGGATCTTGGCCTTCCCGTCCACGCCGGTCGTGCTGCTCTCCGTCAACGGCCGAACCGTCTCGGCCCAGCTCAAGGATTGATGGCATGCCCATCCCGCTCCCGTTCCGCGTGCCCTTTCGTGCCCCGTCCTTCCGCACCCGGCTCAACGCCAGCGCGGCAGCGGGGCCGCGCCGCATCGCCGTCATCGGCCTCAGCATGGCGGCTATCGGCACCGTGCTCGTGGCGGCGACATTCGTCCGGGGCACGCCGCCGATCGTGTCGCAGCCGGGTCGCCTGCCCCATGTGGACCCGCTGCCGGGCGGGCTGAACAGCAACCCGCACCAGGACGCGCTGGCGCTGCGCACCAACCAGGAGGCTGCCAGCCGGGAGCAGGCGGCCGGGCGGTCGTTCACGCCGCAGGTTCCGGCCGGTCAGTCCTACACCCAGAAGGCCTCGACCCAGCCGTTGCTCACCTCGCCCTCTCCACCCCCTGCGTCGCCTCGGGAAACAGCGTCGGCACCCACGCCTGCTCCCGCCCCGGCTCCTGCGCCAGCACCAACGACCGCCGTCACGCACGCGGTGGTCCGGACCGACGCTCCCGCCCCGGCGCGCGTCGTTCAGGCTCAGGCGCAGGCCCAGGGTCAACAGGCGCAGACCGCCGAGGACGCACGCTACAAGGCCGCGATCGAGCGGGTGATGAATGGCTGGGGCAGCCGCCCGCCACGCACCGACGTTATCCTGCCGCCCGATACCGCGGCCCAGGACGGCGGCGACCCACCGCGCGGGGTTGTCGGGCGGGCTGCTGCAGACGGGGCCGTCGTGTCCCCGGTCGCGGCGGGGGCGGTCGGGGGCAGCCGGCAACGCGTGCTGATCCCGGCCGGGCGGGGCGTCTACGCCCACACCATCCTGGCCGCGAGCTCGGACGCCAG
>JBBSIT010000437.1:0-4632 GCA_038231995.1 Acetobacterales bacterium
AGGACCTGACCCGGCGCGTCGCCGCGTTCGAGGCGCAGGTCAACCGGGATGCTTGCGCCGTCGCCGATCGCCTCTGGGTCAAGGACCACCTCGATCCCGAGGAGGAGAAACTACGGGTCTCAAGCTAGACGTGGTTTAGATACGCTAGCGGCGCAACATATGTCAATTTTCGGGCTTATCCACGCAGGGCGCGCCCGCGGTGGCGACGCTCAGGATGACGTCCTGCACCTGGCGCAAACGGCTCCAGCCATCTGTTCGGCAAACCGCTGGTTTCATTGGTGCCGGGTGCAGGATTTGAACCCGCGACCTTCGGTTTACAAAACCGCTGCACTACCGCTGTGCTAACCCGGCGTTGCCGCCTGCATAGCATGCCGGCGCAGCGCCCGGCCAGACCGTGCCTGATCTGGCCAGCAATGTCGGCCAGGGGGCGAACCACCCTCATTGACATCGTCCCTAAGCGTGTCCGGCGCCGCTCAGGCTCTCCCGCCCGGTGACGCGCACCACGGCGGCCAACAGGCGCAGCGCGTCGGCGCCGCCGCGGTCGGCCAGGCCGCCGCCCTCGAACTCCCCGGCCAGGCTCTCGGCCTGCTCGGCGATGGTCTCGGCGGCGTGGCGCAAGGCCTCGCGCGAGAGGGCGAGCTGGATCTCGTCAGACAACATGGACCAATCGGTCAGCATTCGGGTGTTTCCCGTCCTGGCCGTTTTGGCGTGGCGTGGCGCCGCTGGATAACCGCGGTCGAGGCAACCTTGGCGTACAGAGCTTAACGGGGCCTTACCCGGCGATCAGGTCAGCGTGAGGCTCACCGCGCCGAGCGGCGGGAAACGGACCTCGACCACCCCTGGCCGCTCCAGCCAGATCGGCGGCGTCACGCTGCCGAGCATCACCACCTGCCCGGCGCGCAGGCCGCCGAACGCCGCTGCCACCGACGACGACGCGAGCCAGGCCAGCGCCCGCATCGGATGGCCCAGCAAGTCGCCGCCCATGCCCTCGCCCACCATGGCGCCGTCCACCGTCATCCGGCCCGGCAGCGCGGCGAGGTCGAGCGCCGCCCAGTCAGGCGCCGGTTCGCCCAGCACGGCGCCGGCATGGAATACCTGGTCCGCCACCAGCGCCGGCGTGCCGAGCTCCTGCAGGTCCCAGTAGCGCTTCTCCACGATCTCGATCGCGGCCATCACGCCGTCCACCGCCGCGGCGGCGCGTTCGGGCGTGCAAGGTCCGGGCGGCAGGTCGCGGCCGAGATGCACGGCAAGCTCGCACTCGACGCCGGGGTTGAGGTACGCTGCGAAGCTCAGCGCCGAGCCGCTGCCGTGCAACGCATCCGCCGGCATGAACCCGGCGGCAGGGCCGTCCAGCCCCAGGTAGTCCTGCATGCCCCGCGTGGTCGCGCCGATCTTGAAGCCGGCCGGCGGGAAGGCGCCGACGCTTCGGGCCAGCGCGACCTGGGCCGCGACGCCCTCGTCCAGCGTGCCGGGCCTGGCGCCATGCGGCAGCTCGCGCAGGACCTGCCGGGCGCGGCGGGAGTCGAGCAGGGCGGCGGCGGTGCGTGCGGGATCGAAGGTCATGGCTGCCGGGTCAGCTCGTAGAGCGCCACGGTGGCGGCGGCGGAGACGTTCAGGCTGTCGAGCCCATTGGAGGCGCCCGGCATCGCCAGGCCGGCTAGCTCGTCGCAGGTCTCGCGCGTCAGCCGCCGCAGCCCGGCGCCCTCCGCGCCCAGCACCAGCGCCACCCGCCGTTCGGCCAAGGCGGACCCGCGCAATGCCGGGCCGCCGGCGTCGAGCCCGACCACCCACAGCCCCGCCACCTTCAGCGCGACCAGGGTGCGCGCGAGATTGACCGCCCGCAGCAGAGGTACGGTCTCCAGCGCACCGGATGCTGCCGTCGCGAGCACACCCGTCTCCTCGGGCGCATTGCGGTCCTGGGTGATGACGCAGGCGGCGCCGAAGGCGGCGGCGGAGCGCAGCACGGCGCCGATATTGCGCGGGTTCGTCACCTGGTCCAGCACCAGCACTGGGCCGGGCTGCTCCAGGGCCGTGGACAGCACCGGCGGCGTGAGCGGGTCGGCCAGCAGCGCTGCGCCCCCGTGCACGGCATCGGCGCCGAGCAGCTTATCCAGCCGCGCGCGATCGGTGCGCTCCGCCGCGAGCGGCCAGGACTGCGGCACCCGGGCGCCCAGCGCCGCCTCCGCGTCCTCGGTCAGCAGCAGGCGGCGCAGACGCCGGGCGGGGTTGGCGAGTGCGGCCGCCACCGCGTGCTGGCCGTGCAGCCAGAGGCCGTTGCGCGCGGCCGGGTCGCTCAGGCTGCGCTCGGGCCGGGGCTCGCGCGGCGAGGGCGCGCGCAGCTCCAGGCGCGGTTCGGTGCGCGGCTTCGGCGCGGCTGGGCGGGGCGGGTCACGATCGTCGCGCTTCGACGGGGCAGGGCGCGGGCCTTTCGGGCGGGCCGCGTGGTCGCTCGCGGCGGAGCGCGCGGGGCGGGTGGCGCCGGTCGGGGCCGGGAAGCCGCCGCCCTTGACGCCGGGTCCGCGTGCGCCCGGTCCACGCTCGCCGCCGGCGCCGAAGCTGCTGGCGCCGCTGCACGTGCGGGGCTTGCCGGCGCCGCCCTCCGCGCGCGGGCCGGGGCTCTTGCCGCCGGCGCCGCTGCGTGCTCCGCCGCCGGGTCTCGTTGGGTTCTTGCTTCGCATTCCGCCGGTATAGCCTCAGCCTGGCCTGGCCGCTACGCACGGATTGACAAGCGGGCGGGAGGGGCGCTAGTCGCGCCCTCTCCGGAGGGGTGCCCGAGTGGCTAAAGGGGGCGGACTGTAAATCCGCTGGCGCACGCCTACGTTGGTTCGAATCCAACCCCCTCCACCAAGGCAGCTCCCTAAAATATCTCAGCCATGGCAGCGCGTCCAACCGCTTCGCTCCGGCTGCTTCCGCCGGCCGAAGGCAGCGGCGAGGCCACTCCCCATTGCGCTCGACCCTGGTTCCCCTTTCGTCCATAGTGCGCCTTGCTACTAGGTCTTTCCCGTCTTCGGTGGGAGCGACCTAGCCCTTGTTTCCCGAGGTGGCTCAGGCCGGCCGGCGATGAGAGTGTCGCCGGCCGGTCTGCAACCGCCGTAGTGATTGCAGCATCATGTCCCCCGCCCGCGCCCCGAACCTCACTGTCGACGAGCTCGCCGACCGGCTGCGCCAGCAGGAGCTGGTGGCCGAGTTCGGCATGATCGTGCTGCGGGAGCACCACCTGGACAGCATCCTGGAGCAGGCATGCGCCGCCGCGTCGGAAGGGTTGCAGGCGCGGCACGCCAAGGTGTTGCAGCACCGCGCCGCCACGAGCGACTTCCTGGTGCGGGCCGGGATCGGGTGGCGTCCTGGCGTCGTCGGGCATGCCACGCTCGGCGCGGGGATGGATAGCCCGGCCGGCTACGCTTTCCATACGAGCGCGCCGGTGCTGTCCGTCGATCTCGGCGTGGAGGACCGCTTCCAGGTGCCGGCGCTGCTGGCCGAGCACGGCGTGCGCAGCGCCATCAACGTGATCGTCGGCGCCGGCGCCGATCAGCCGTTCGGCGTGCTGGAAGTGGACAGCACGCACCGCCACAAGTTCGTCGAGGCCGATACCGCGTTCATCCAGGCGCTCGCCAACATCCTGGCCGCCGTCCTGGACCGGAACGTGAAGGAAGGGGCTCTGCAACAGAGCGAGCGTTTCGCGCGGCGCGTGTTCGAGAGCAGCCCCGATTGCGTCAAGGTGCTGGACCGGGACGGCACCCTGCTGGCGATGAACGGCAACGGCCTGTGCCTGATGGGGATCAAGGACGAGCGCGCCGTGATCGGCCAGCCCTGGGAGGCGCTGTGGCCGGAGGCGGAGCGGGACAATGTCCGCCGCGCCGTCGCCGCGGCGGGCGCCGGCCAGCTCGGCCATTTCGAGGCGATGTGCCCGGCCTGCAGCGGGGAGCAGCGCTGGTGGGACGTGCTGGTGGCGCCGTTGAGCGACGACGGCGCGGCGCCGGACCAGTTGATCGCCATCTCGCGCGACGTCACGACGCGTCAGCAAGCCCAGGCAGCCCAGGAGCATCTGCTGCGCCAGAAGGACCTGCTGATGCAGGAGGTGCACCACCGGGTGAAGAACAGCCTGCAGCTTGTCCGCACCCTGCTGCAGCTCCAGGGCCGCACGGCCAGCCCGGAGACGCGCGAGCAACTGGACGAGGCGGCGCAGCGCATCATGACGATCGGCGCCGTGCACCAGCGGCTGTATGAGGGCGGGTCGGTCGAGGAGACGGACGCCGCCGCCTATCTCTCGGCGCTGCTGTCCGACATGCGGGGCCTGTTCGCGGACGCGGCCGCCGGGCGCGACATACGGCTCGACGTGGAGCCGATGCGCCTGTCTGCCGACCATGTGACGCCGCTCGGCCTCGTCACCACCGAGCTCGTGACGAACGCGCTCAAATACGGCGCCGGGGCCGTCCAGGTTCGCGTCCGACGCATCCCCGGCGGAGTCGAGCTGCGAGTGGAGGACGAGGGCGCCGGCTTCGCGCCCGGGTTCGACCCGGCGCGCAGCCGCGGCCTCGGCATGCGGCTGCTCCTCGCCATGGCGAAGGGCGATCCGGCCCAGGCGGTCCGGCTCGATCCTGCCGTGCCGTCCCGCATCACCGTCAGGCTGAC
>JBBSIT010000438.1:0-4629 GCA_038231995.1 Acetobacterales bacterium
CCGGGTGGAAAGTTTCAAGGCTCGAACACTTCAACGGGCAGCGGCTTCGTTGACCTCTACACAATTCCCAACGCGCCGCCGCCAGACACCTTTACCGAAGTGACGATTGCGGATTCAAACAGCTATCGCTATCTGCGTTATCTCTCCGCGCCCGACGGCTTTGGCAACGTCGCAGAGATCGAGTTCTATGGCGTCGGCGGCGCGCCCATCTCCGCGCAGGACGGGTGCAGCATCCGCCTGGACCCCGGCGGCACCGTGACGGCGAGCATCAGCGTGACGGAGCAGGGCCAGGGCACCGAGGCGGTGATCGCCCAGGTCGTCGCGCACGAGCTGTCCGTGCCGATCGAGCAGGTCCGGGTGGTGACGGGCGACACCGAGCGCACGCCGTATGGCGGCGGCACCTGGGCCAGCCGGGGCGCGGGCATCGGCGGCGAGGCGGCGCTGCTCGCGTCACGGGCGCTGAAGGCGAACATTCTGGCGCTCGCCGCCGTGGTGCTGCAGGCGAAGGCCGAGGCGCTCGACATACGCGGCGGCGAGGTGACGGACCTCGACGGCACGTCGCGCATGGCGCTGAGCGACGTGGGCCGCATCGGCTACTTCCGCGGTGATACCCTGCCGCCGGACTTCCAGCCGGAGCTGATAGCGGTGCGCCACTACATGCCGCGGGAATACCCGTTCGCGTTCACCAACGGCGCGCAGGGGAGCCTTGTGGAGGTCGATCCGGACACCGGGTTCGTGACCTTGCTGCGGCACTGGGTGGTGGAGGATTGCGGCATCGTCATTAACCCGCTGCTGGTGGACGAGCAGATCCGCGGCGGGGTGGTGCAGGGCATCGGCGCTGCGCTGCTGGAGGAGTGCGTCTATGACGAGCACTCGCAGATGCTGAGCGGGACCATGGCGGACTACCTGGTGCCGATGGCGGACGGGATGCCGGATATCGAGGTCGCCCATATCGAGACGCCCACCGCGACCAGCACGCTCGGCGCCAAGGGCGCGGGCGAGGCCGGCACGGCGGGCGCGCCGGCGGCCGTGATGAACGCGATCAACGACGCGATCCGGCCGCTCGGCGGGCGCATCGCGCAGCAGCCGGCGACCCCCGAGCGCATCCTGCGCGCGCTGGGCCGCGTCCCTTAACGAAGGAAGCAGCCATGCCCGTGATCTCCCGCCGTGCCGCGCTCGCCGGCGCCGCCGTGCTCGCAGCGCCCATGCTGTCCGTGCGGGCGCAGACGGCGCCGATCCGCATCGGCTTCCCTACGCCGCTCACCGGGGCGTTCGGGGCGGAGGCGCAGGACCAGGTGCGCGCGGCGCAGCTCGCCATCGCGCAGTTCAACGAGGGCGGCGGGCTCGACGGCCGGCCGGCCGAGTTGCTGGTGCGCGACGACCGGCTGAACCCCGGCGAGGCCGCGACGCGCACCCTGGAGCTGATCGAGAAGGACCGGGTGGACTTCATCGTCGGCGGCTTGTCGGCGGCGGTGCAGCTCGCGATCAACAACGTGACCAAGCAGCGCAAGATGCTGTTCAACTCGATCAGCCAGTCCGACGCGATCGGCGAGGCGACCGACTTCAGCCGCTACACCTTCCACGAGGCGCTGAACCCGCACATGACCGCCGGCGCCGTCGCGCGCTACGCCTTTCCCAAGTTCGGCAAGCGCGTCGCGTTCCTGACGGCCGATTACGCCTATGGCCATGAGATGGTGCGGGGCTTCATCACCGCCGGCAAGCCGCTGGGCATCGAGGTGGTCGCCGATATCCGCCACCCGATCGGCGCCACGGATTTCAGCACCTTCCTGCCGCGCATCCAGGCGCTCAAGCCGGACGTGCTGTGCCTGTGCAATTTCGGGCGGGACCAGCAGATCTCGATCAAGCAGGCCACCGATTTCGGGCTGAAGCGCACGACCCAGCTGGTCGCTCCGATACTGCTCTAAACCGCGCGCGTCGGCGGCGGGGCGGAGGCATTCGCGGGCGTGGTGGGCGGCAGCTCCTATTACTGGAAGCTGGAGGACACCGTGCCGAGCGCGCGGGCGTACAACGAGGCGTTCCGCAAGATGTATGCCGGCCGCGTGCCGACCGACTACGGCGCGCTGGGCTACGCGGGCGTAACCACCGTGCTGCGCGCCGCCCGCACCGCCCAGACGACCGAGACGGAGCGGGTGGTGGATGCGCTCGCCGCAATGAAGTACGACGTCTACAAGGGGCCGCAATATTATCGCGCCTGCGACCACCAGAGCGTGCAGTCCGTGCTGATCATCCAGAGCAAGGACAAGCCCGGCGCCGGCGATGCCGACCTGTTCGACATCGTGGGCCAGGAAGGGCCGGACGAGCGCTTCCTGCGCAGCTGCAGCGAGCTCGGGCACGCCTGAGATTGGGGGATTACCCGCTCACCCTCCTGGCGTTGCAGGCCTTCACCGGGCTGGCGCTCGGCGCGATCTACGTGCTGCTCGCAACCGGGCTGTCGCTGATCTTCGGGCTGCTCACCGTCGTCAACTTCGCGCATGGCGCGTTCTTCATGGTCGGCGCGTATGCCGGGCTGTTCCTCTACGGCGTGACCGGGCAGTTCTGGGCGTGCCTGGTCGGCGTGCCGCTGCTGGTCGGCCTGGGCGGGCTGGCGGTGGAGCGCGTGCTGGTGCGGCCGCTGTATGGGCGGGGCATCGACGACCCGCTGCTGCTGACCTTCGGGCTGTCCTACGTGATGATCGAGGTGGTGCGGCTGATCGCGGGCAAGCAGAGCCTGCCGTTCGACACGCCGGAGGCGCTGCAAGGCGCGGTCGATATCGGCGTGGGCTACTTCCCGCTCTACCGCCTGTTCGTGATCGGCGTGACCGCCGTCGTGCTGCTGGCGCTGTGGCTGCTGATCGAGCGGACGCGGGTGGGGCTGATCATCCGCGCCGGCGCGCGCGACCCGGTGATCGTGCGGGTGCTGGGCATCGACGTCGATCTGGTGTGGCTGCTGGTGTTCGGGCTGGGCACGGGGATCGCCGGGCTCGCCGGGCTGCTGGCGGCGCCGCTGCAGGGGGTCAGCCCCGAGATGGGTGCGACGGTGCTGGCGGAGGCGTTCGTCGTTACCGTCGTGGGCGGCATGGGGTCGCTGGCGGGCGCCGTGGTGGCCGGGCTGCTGATCGGCGTCGTGGTGAGCATGACGAGCCTGTTCGCGCCCGAGATGGCGAAAGTGTCGATGTACGCGCTGATGGCGCTCGTGCTGCTGGTCCGGCCGCAGGGGCTGTTCGGCCGGCCGAGCGCGCTGGGATGAGTGCTGTCGCGTTGCCGGCGCCCGGGCTGATGCGCCTCGGCGCGCATCCGGCGCTGGCCGCCAGCTTTTTTCTGCTCGTGCTGCCCTGGATCGCGCCCTACCCGGCGCTCGCTGCCGACGCGCTGGTCTGGGGGCTCTACGCGCTGGGGTTCAACCTGGTGTACGGCTATCTCGGCCTGCTCAGCTTCGGGCACGCGGCGCTGTTCGGCGGCGGCGCCTATGCCTGCGGCATCGCGCTGACCCGGTTCGGCGTGCCGTGGTGGGGCGCAATCGGGCTGGGCGTGCTGGCCGGGATGTTCGTCGCGTTCGTGATGGGGCTGCTCGCCACCCGGACGCGCGGCATCTACTTCGCCATGGTCACGCTCGCGCTGTCGCAATGCGCCTACTTTGTTGCCTACCAGGCGTCGGACTGGACCGGCGGCGAGAACGGGTTGCGCGGCGTCAATCTCGGCGAGATCCGGCTGCCCGGCATGACGCTCGATTTCCTCAATCCCGTCGTGCGCTACTACGTGCTCGCCATCTTCGTCGCCGCCGCGCTGTTCGCGCTCGCCCGCATCCTCGCCTCGCCGTTCGGTGCAGCGATGGAGGCGGTGCGGGAGAATGAGGGCCGGGGGCGCGCTTGCGGCTACGACGTGCGCCGGGTGCGGCTGCAGGCCTTCACCTTGTCCGGCGCGTTCACCGGGCTGGCCGGCGCGCTGTACGCGCTCAAGCTCAGCATCGTGCCGATCGAGGTGATGGACCTGCAGACCTCCGGCCTCGCCGTGATGATGGCGCTGCTGGGCGGCGCAGGCACGTTCTTCGGGCCGTTCGTCGGCGCCGGGCTGTTCGTGGCGATCGAGACCCTCGTGTCGAACTGGACGGAGCACTGGCCGCTCGCGGTGGGCGCGCTGTTCATGGCCTGCGTGCTGTTCTTCCCGCGCGGGGTTTGGGGCACGTTCTTGCACCGTCGCACTAGGCCGAAAGGCACGGCTTGACCACGCAAGCGTCAACCGGGTTTGCTGCGGATTGGACGGCGTGGGATGAGCACAGAATTGATCACGACTGGCAAGAAACGCCCGGCTAAGCGCCTCACGATTGAGGAAGTGCGACGTCGGGCGTCGTAACTGCTCACCTGTCTGATCAGCAGGTCCGCATGACGGGTTGTCCCGCCAACGCGGCGCGGAGCGCTTCCAGCGCGGTCATCCCATGCAGTCGCCCCGTCGCGATGACGGATGCGGCTGCGGCATAGACCGTGGCGCCCCATTCGGCCCGGAACCCGCCTGTCACCTTAGGCGACGCCCAACAATGCCTGAATCGGATGGGACCGAGCGCCTGGGCCGGCTCGGACAGGGGATTCCGGCGCAGTTGATCACTGCGTAGGCTCTGCGGATGGTAGATGCATC
>JBBSIT010000439.1:0-4619 GCA_038231995.1 Acetobacterales bacterium
CGGTCCTTGACGCCGTCGTAGACGCCCTGGGTGAGCGCCTTCTTGCTGACGAGCTCCTGCGGCTCGGCGTAGGGGCGGCTGGCGATGATCGCCTTGGCGCGCGCCGGGCCGACGCCGGGCAGCGCATCGAGCTGCTGTTCCGTGGCGTGGTTGACGTCGATGCGTGCGCCGGGGGCGGCCGGCCGTGCCTGAGCGGCCTGGCTGGGAGCCGGCGCGGCGGGACGCGAGGGGGCGGCTGGAGCCGCCCGAGGTGCGGTTGCGGGCGCGGTCGTGGGCGCCTGGGCGAGAGCCGGGCTGGCGAGTCCGAGGGCCAGGATTGCTGCGAGGACGGCATGGACCTTCATGGCTACTGCTCCTGATCTGTCGCGCCCATGGGTTGCGCCGGCGCGTGGCCGAAACAAACACCAGATGAGCCAAGTACGCCAGCTTCAGGGCCAGCGCACCTCGGGCGGCAGGCTCATCAGGATCGCCTCGACGTTGCCGCCGGTCTTGAGGCCGAACAAGGTGCCGCGGTCGTGCAGCAGGTTGAACTCGACGTAGCGGCCGCGGCGGACGAGCTGGTGCTCCCGTTCCACCGGCGTCCAGGGCTCGTGCATGCGGCGGCGGACGATGCCGGAATAGCCGTCAAGGAAGGCGCGGCCGACGTCCTGAACGAAGGCGAGGTCGTCCGCCGGGTCGCCGCTGTCGAGGTGGTCGAAGAAGATGCCGCCGGCGCCGCGCGGCTCGTTGCGGTGAGGCAGGAAGAAGTACTCGTCGCACCAGGCCTTGAAGCGGGGGTAGTAGGCCGGGTCGTGCCGGTCGCAGGCGCCGCGAAAGGCGGCGTGGAAGGCGGCTGCGTCCTCGATGGACTCGGGGGCGTCCGGCCGCATGGGCGTGAGGTCCCCGCCGCCGCCGAACCATCCGCGGGTGGTGACGAGCATACGGGTGTTCATGTGCGCGGCCGGCACGCGCGGGCTCTGCATGTGGGCGACGACGCTGATGCCGGACGCCCAGAAGCGCGGGTCCTCCTCGGCGCCGGGGATCTGGCGGCGGAACTCGGGGCTGAACTCGCCCCATACGGTGGAGACGTTCACGCCGACCTTCTCGAACACCCGGCCGCGCATGACGCTCATGACGCCGCCGCCGCCCGGCGCGCCGTCCGGCGTGGGACGCTGCCATTCCGTGCGCTCGAAGCGGCCGGGCGGACGGGAGGCGTCGGCGGCGTCCTCGATCGCCTCGAAGGCGGCGCAGAGGCGGTCGCGCAGCGTCTCGAACCAGGCCTTGGCGCTGGGCTTCAAAGTGGCGTGCGGCGGCGATTCTGTCGCGGGTATGTGGTCTTGCGGCATGACGGGATATTCCAATCTCAGGGCAGGGCGTCTAAGGCATTCGGGCGCGTGTTGCAGGGGGCAATCCCGCCCTCTAGGTTGCACGCGCAACCGGGACGTGGATCAGCGCTGCCGGCGGCAGGACCCGTCCGCGGCGGCAGACAGATAGAGGATACCGATGGCCGAGGCAGCTAGCGCGACAGTTCGCGAAGCGATCACCACAGTCGGCAACGACGGCGTCAAGAAGCGCGACATGCTGAAGCTGATCACGGGGAGTGCGGCCGTCATCGGCGTCGGCGCGATCGCTTGGCCGCTCATCGACAGCATGAACCCGGCGAAGGACGTGCTGGCGATGGCGTCGGTCGAGGTTGACCTGACGCCGGTCCAGGACGGCCAGGGCATCACCGTCGTGTGGCGCGGCAAACCGATATTCGTGCGTAAGCGCACGGAGAACGAGATCAAGGAGGCGCGGTCGGTTGCCGTGAGCTCGCTGATCGATCCGCAGACGGATGTCGCACGCGTGAAGGACGGGCACGCGCAGTGGCTGGTGGTCGTGGGCATCTGCACGCATCTCGGGTGCGTGCCGCTCGGCAACAAGCTGAGCGACCCGCGCGGCGACTACGGCGGCTGGTTCTGCCCATGCCACGGCAGCCAGTACGACACGTCCGGACGCGTGCGGAAGGGGCCGGCGCCGGCCAACCTGGCCGTCCCGCCCTACGTTTTCGCCAACGACACCCGCATCCGCATCGGCTGAGGAACAGAGCAATGGCCGGCCTGCACAAGAGCGACTTCGCCAATCCAGTCGTGAACTGGATCGATACGCGCCTGCCTATCTTCACGATGATGCAGAAGGAGTACGGCGCGTTTCCGACGCCGAAGAACTTCAATTATTTCTGGAACTTCGGCGCGCTGGCGATGATATCGCTGGCGATCATGATCGTCACGGGCGTGGTCCTCGCGATGAACTACGCCGCCAACACGAGCCTGGCGTTCGACTCGGTCGAGCGTATCATGCGCGACGTGAACTACGGCTGGCTGATCCGCTACGTTCACCAGAACGGCGCGTCGATGTTCTTCGTCGTGGTCTATATCCATATCTTCCGCGCGCTCTACTACGGCTCCTACAAGGCGCCGCGCGAGCTGCTGTTCATGCTCGGCGTGGTGATTTTCCTGCTCATGATGGCGACCGCCTTCATGGGCTACGTGCTGCCCTGGGGCCAGATGTCCTACTGGGGCGCCACCGTCATCACCAACCTGTTCTCGGCCATCCCGTTCGTCGGCGATTCGATCGTGACTTGGCTCTTGGGCGGGTTCAGCCTGGACAACCCGACGCTGAACCGGTTCTTCAGCCTGCACTACCTGCTGCCGTTCATGATCACGGGCGTGGTCTTCCTGCACATCGTGGCGCTGCACATCACCGGGTCGAACAACCCGCTCGGCATCGACGTCAAGACCCCGCAGGACACCCTGCCATTCCACCCGTATTACACCACCAAGGACAGCATCGGCGTCGTTGTCTTCCTGCTGGTGTTCGCCTCCTTCGTGTTCTTTGCTCCCGACTTCTTCAACGAAACGGACAACTATGTCCCGGCCAACCCGTTGGTGACGCCGCCGCACATCGTGCCGCAATGGTACTTCCTGCCGTTCTACGCGATCCTGCGCGCCGTGCCGAACAAACTGGGCGGCGTCATCCTGATGTTCAGTTCCATCGCCGTCCTGTTCGTGTTGCCATGGCTGGACACCTCGCCCGTGCGAAGCGCGCGCTTCCGGCCGATCTACCGGCCGCTCATGTTCGTGCTGGTCGCAGCATTCCTCACCCTCGGCGTGGTCGGCGCCAAGCCGCCCGAGGGCATCTGGGTCGTGCTCGGTCGCATCGCTACCGCCTACTACTTCTTGCACTTCCTGGTGCTGTTGCCGCTGCTGGGCAAGATCGAGCGGCCGCTACCACTGCCGGAGAGCATTGCCCGGCCCGTCATCCGCCGCACGCCCGACCACACCGGGGGCGGCGGGCCCATGCCCCAGGGCGCCACGGCGAAGCCGATGGAGAAGCCGTGATGCAAAGGGAGGCGGGGGCTGCCGCTCCTGGAAGCACCGCTCGCTCGTCCAGACACGACGCCCCCGATGACTTCGAAAGGAAGAAGAAGGTAAGTGGTTGCACAATTTCAGCCCGAAATTGCTGGGCGGCACGCACGCGGCCGAAGTCGGTCATCCAGCTTAGGTCATAGGTCTTGGGCTAAGATCGAGGGCATGCACTTGAAGACGCTCGCTTGTGCGGCTTTCGGCACGGACCAATACGCGCCGTCGCGGGACATTTGAAGGCCTGCCTGCATGGCACGCCCGTCTGTCCGCAGGAGAGTGCATTATAATACAACTAGGGTCCGCACCAGACCGTTATCAACGAAATGTGAGTGCAGTTTCATGAATGTGGATACCGCTTAAAACTACCTTAAACGTAGGATGTGACTGATGCGCATCAGCGGCGGCTGATACTGAAGGGCTGACTTGACCAGTATGTCAACAACGAACAAGGAGAAAGCATATGAAGTTCGCACGCGCTGCCGTTATCGTAGCGGCTCTCTCGGGTGGCACCGCACTCGCCGTCGTCGCTGCCGACCACTCCCAAGTTCTAGCGGCACCACAACTCTCCGATAGCGACCTTCAGGCCAAGCTGCAGTCGCAGGGGTATACCGGCCTCCAAGACATCCGGCGTGACGGGAACCGTGTGCATGTCACCGCCTCAAAAGACGGGCAGGCGGTCCAACTCACGGTCAATTCGAGAACGGGCCAAGTCGTCGGAAACAACAGCACCGACGATGACGAGGATGACGACGACTGATGAGTCCGAAGAGCACTGCGGTTGAGGTCTTTGTGTACCCCGCCCTTGGTGCGGGATCGAGTGCCCGGCGCCGTCACGGAGGCGAGGCCTCCAACCGCTTCGACCGGCGATCCTGCTTATGGCTGCCCCACCTCCGCCACCCGCATGGATGTGACTTGCGGGTCCGGGAAGGCACGGGAGGGCGCACGTTCGAGACCTGAACGGCGACACCGGACGCCGCGGGCAAGGCCAGGGCAGCGCGCGGGGTCGCGGTCGCGTCCCGCTGGGCAAGTTCCATGACGACGCGACCCCGAGAACCTCGGGAGGAGGACAAAATGATCACTGAATCTTCGCGGGCGCTTCGTGCGGCGCAGCTCGTTGCTGCCATTCTCGTTCTGTTAGGCTCTGCGTTACTGCCGGCGAGAGCGCAAGCTGTTAATCCGGCAGAGTTGCGGGCCGCCCTGACAAGCGGAGCCGTCACCCTCGAGAAGGGGCTGAAG
>JBBSIT010000440.1:0-4617 GCA_038231995.1 Acetobacterales bacterium
AAGAGCCCGACTTGTGGAGAAGCACGGCGCGGCCTTGTGAGGCCGAGGAATCTCTCCCCCCCAAGCATTGCGCGACATCGAAAAGGCAGCGGATGATTTAGCGGCGAGCGCCGCCGGCCCAGCCTTTACCGATCGATTTGCCTTGGCGGTGGCCGAGGCGACAGAGCGAGTGGCCAGCCGCGCCTTGCTTGGACACCGTCGCCTCGAGCTGTTGCCACCTCGGTTTCGTTTCTGGGCTGTCAAGGGCTTCGATTATCTGCTCGTCTACAATGCCGAGCATCCCAATCGTTTGGTCCTGCGGGTCGTGTACCTGGCGCGGGATCTCGCCCCTCTGCTGGCGGATCTGCTGGACCCTCCGGAAGCCCCTGGCGTTTGACCGGCTCGCCCGCTCGGTCAGCCATCTGCTCGCGGTCATCGAGCAGCTCGAAGCTGCCGGCGCGCACTTGGCCTTGTCGTAACCTACGTGCCAAAAGTGCCGATCTGGAAAGCGTTTAATTTCAATGACCTGCGCTCGGCGCAGTAGGGCAACACATTGACTTACTTGGGCTTTCAGCTTTTCATTTTGATAGGCGCTCGTTGTTGATGATACTGCCCGGGCGAAGCAGGGTCGATGCGTACTGCGCCAGGTCAAACTTGAGAATGCCGCGCAAGTTGATGTGCTTGTGCCCGATCGGTGCCATCCGGCTCAGCACCTCGTCGGGGTGTTCGTTGGGCCCCCGATCGATCGCGGCCTGCAGGTGATGCGTGTTCCAGGCCATGACAATGTTGGCGAGCAACGTGAGCGCCCCGGAAATGGCGGCGAGTTGCTCAGTGGTGCGGCCGTGCTTTGCGGTGATGCCGCCATTATGGATTGCTCGCTGCAGGCTGTGGACGGCCTCGCCTTGATTGAGCAGGTCAAGGATGTCCGTCCGGAAGACGGGATTGCTGAGATAATCGCAGAGATAGAGCGTCCGAAGCAGCTTTCCCATCTCGTCGCCGGCTTCATAGACGGGATCGCCGGCCGCGGCTGAGCCGAAACGGTCGAGTGCTTCCGTCGCCGGATACCAACCGTGCTTCACCGAGGCGCCGAGCCGCAACAATCCGTCCCACCCACGCCGGATCGCACGGCGGGAGACGGTCTGCGCCACGATCGGCTGCAGGATCGGCGGGACGTCGATGCCTCTCGGCAAATAGAGCCGTCGCCGCTTGAGCCTGGCCAGCCGTGGGCACAGATCGAACCCGACCACCTTGGCGAGTGTCATGGCGAAATGGGTGAAGCCGTGCGTATCGACCGCGACGCGCTCGAGCTGGCCGATCTGGCGTTGACGAAGGGCGCCCTCGATTGCGGCGCCGGCCTGCCGGCGGTTCAAGACGATTGGCTGATCGTAGAGGATGCCCCATTGATCGAGCACGTGGGCGTAGGTTCCTATTGCATAGGTTCGACGTCGCGGATCGAGCCGCGCCGACCAGAGATAGCGCGTCGCCTCCAAGCTCATCATGTCGGCCGAGGCAAACAAGCCGCGGCCCCAAAGGCTGGCGACGCGGTGCTCCCGCATGAAGCCCAGCACCGCGTCGTTGGCGGCGCGGAGTCGCCCGTCCGCTTCGATCTTGAGCACCATCTGCCCGAGATTGTCGGCCGCAATGGAGGGGACCATGCGCGTGAGTTCCGCGACCGACAGGTCGGACCCCAGACCCAGCAGGCCGACGTAGAGCGTCACCAACTCCTGCTCCGATCTGGCCAGCCGCCCAAGCAGAATCCACGAGAACCGGGTCAGGCCGTCGATCTCGATCAGAACATCCGGAAGCTGGGTGTCGCCGATGGCGCGTGCGAGTGCTTGCCGAGCGGGCTCAACACGCGGGTCCTTCAGACCCGGCGGGCGGCGAGGTAACCGGAGCTCGTCATCGTCGATCGCAACGGTGCCGGCTTCGACGGCCTCGGCCAATGCGGCAAGCCCGGCGGTCAGACCTGCCTCAAGCGGCCGGAGATAAGCGTCCGCGTTGGCCGGAAGATCGAGGTCGCGGACAAAGCGCTTGCGGTCGCGCTGCCAGAGTTTCAGCGGGATTAACCGGTCCTCTGGCGCCTGATACGAGAGGCTGTGCGCGACCGACACCGACCGGTTCCGAAGCGCCCGCTTGAGGGCCATCAAAGTCGCCGCGCGAAAGCAGCCCAGTGCTGCCGCCCGATCCGGCTGGTCGATCAAACCCTGCCAGGACACGCCAAACGGCTGGGCGTGCCCATCCGGCAGGGTGGAAGCGGACGATGACGCCAGAGCGTCGAGCGCCGCAAAAGCCTTGGTGAGCTGATGGTCGACCGGGACCGCTAATGCTGCCGTCCGTGCGGTCTTCAATAGCCGGGCTAAATCCGATGATTTGCGCCCGAGTTCCTGTCGGACGGTGCTGACCTGGGTTGCATCGCGCTCCGGCTCGAAACGGGCGATCAGCACTTGCAGCTGTGACCGCAACTCGGCAGCGGCGAGCGCCTCGTCATGCGCCAATCCGGCAAGATCCCCGAGCAGCTCACGGAAACGCCGCAATCGACTTTCCCTGGCGTCGTTGGCGCGGTCCCGGGCGGCGCGCCAGAGTGATGCGATGCGGTGATCGAGCAGCGTCAGGCTCGCATCCGTGAGCCGCAGCAGCGTCAAACGCAGAAAGCAGGCGACCTCAATGGTCCGGTGCGGGTCCTTGATTCGCGTCAACGCTGCGGGCTTGCGCGACGTCATCCGGCGCGAGAAATGCTCCAACCCCACCAGCGGCAAATTCGGCAAGACGAGCCGGGCGGCGCCCAATTCCTTGAGAAAGCCAACCTTTTCGGTTTGCTCCTCCAGACCTTTGGTCGCTCTGCTCGACGGCACGGCGCCCAGCCATTCGAGACGGGTGATCTCGTCGCCCTCGATCAACGTCAGGAGACGCGCCACCCACGTGTCCCGCTGAGATGGTACGGCGGCGACGATAACTTTGAACAGGGCTTGTTCGTGATGCCGGCACGCCGCGGTGACGTGGTGGCGGACGTCGCGCTCGCGGAGCATGAGATAGTGGTGCTCGATCAGCCATGACCGGACAGACGCCATGAGGTCGGCATGGTCGAACACGGCCTCAGCCTCGCGGCGCATATAGGCAACGAGCCCGCGCTCGGCATGCGGGGTGAGTTCGCTGCGTCCGAGCAGCCGGAGAGCTGCTGCGTGGCGCTCGAACAAGGTCCGGGGGCGCCGGCGATAGAACGCCCGGATCGAGGCGATCCGCGGCGGCTCGCAATCGAGTTGCCGGCCAAGATGGGCGAGGATGTCCGCTGGAATGCGCTCCACGGAATTGAGCGTGCCGCCGGTCATCTTGAGGAAGCCGACCTGCAGCGCGAGCGCCATCCGGTTCAAGGGACTCCGTCGTTCCCGGACCTTGCCAAGTTCCTGCTCGTCGAGGGTAAAGAAGTGCTCGATCTCCGGCGATGACAAGCCGTCCGGAAAGCGCTCGTCGCCGAGATACCGATGTTCCCACCGGCGCAGCGGCGCCTTATTCACCGGGCCTGCCATTCACGGCGATGCCTTCCGCCGCCCAGCATGTTGTTCCTTGTACGTGTTGACCGAGCGCCAGACGACTGACCGCGACACGCCGAACAACGCCGCGATTTGTGCATAGGTCTGGTCGTCCTTTTCCCGCATCCGCTTCGCTTCCTGTTGCTGGTGCGGGGTGAGGCTGTGCCGACGGCCGAGACGGCGACCACGTTTCCTGGCTGCCGCCAGGCCAGCGTTGGTCCGTTCAATCAGCGTGGCCCGCTCGAACTCCGCGAGTTGGGCCAGCACGCCGAACACCATACGCCCGGCCGGAGTGGAGCTGTCCACGCCGAGCGTGGTGATGACGATCCGCACGCCCCGTGCGTCCAGGTCGCGTGCGACCGTCAGCGCGGCCAACGCGTCACGCCCCAATCGATCTACTTTCCAGGCGACCAGGCTGTCGCCGGTGTTCAGTTTTCTCAGCAGGGCATCAAAGACGGGGCGCTGCCGGGCTCCGGACTCCTTCTCCTGGACGACATTGGTGGATGGCACCCCGGCTGCTTCTAGCGCATCGAGTTGGAGGGCGAGAGCCTGATCCTCCCGGCTGACCCTGGCGTAGCCCCAAACAGCCGGCATAAATCGCCCTCACTTACGGAACACCTTTTCGGAACGTGTAACTCGTTGATGAAGCTGGGTCTACGTTCTTGATCCGCAAACGAGCGGTTACGGAACGTAGCTCTTGAATAACAACCCTTACCAGGTGATGCGAAAGCTAAAGTGGAGCGCTCACGCCTGGGGCCAGGCCGGGTGCTCCTGGTCAATGACGAAGGCATGGGCGTGCCGGAAGCCGCCGCCACCCGGCTCCGCCCCGGCCAGGTGCGGATGGCCCCTGGCGAGATCGCGATGCACGTGCGGCACCACGTCTGGGTCGCCCGCAGGCCAGAGCCAGGCTGCGGCGCCCGCGGCGTTTGCCGAAATGCTGGCCAGTACGGCAAAGCAGGCGGGCAAGCCGGCCTTGGCACCGAGCCAGCCGGCAAGCGGGTAGGTCAGCAGCCAGCAGGCGTGCGACAGCGCAAACTGCGCCGCGAACAAGTCTGGCCGGTCCTCTGGGTGCGCCGAGCGACGCAGCAGCCGGCCCGTGGGAGTTCCCACC
>JBBSIT010000441.1:0-4617 GCA_038231995.1 Acetobacterales bacterium
ATCGTGGCGCTGCGGATCGGCGGCGGGTCGCTCGTGCTGCTGCCGCTGTTCCTCCGCGACATGGACGGCATCCCGCGCCGGGCCTGGTGGGGCGGCATCGTGCTGTCCGCGTGTTGGGGCGCGCCGTTCGTGTTCCTGGTGGCGCTCGGCATCAAGCTGACCTCGGCCGCCCATGCGGCGGCGCTCACGCCCGGCACGATGCCGGTGTTCGCCGGGCTGATCGGCTGGGCCGTGCTGCGGGAGCGGCCGGGCCGGCAGCGGCTGCTGGGCTTCGCCGTCATAGCTGGCGGCGTGCTGACCTTGTCGCGGAGCTTCGTTGGGGCCGAGTCCTGGCTGGGCAACGCCGCACTGCTCGCGGCCGCGGCGCTTTGGGCGATCTACACGCTCCGGGTGCGCCGGTCCGGGCTCTCGCCGGTGCAGGCGGCTGCGCTCGTGTGCCTGTATTCCTCCGCCGGCTATCTGCCGCTCTATCTGCTCTCCGGCGCGCAACGCCTGACGACAGCACCGCTCACCGAAGTGCTGCTGCAGGCGGCGTACCAGGGCGTCCTGGTCGGCGGGCTGTCCGTCGTCGCCTATAACCAGGCGGTCGCGCGGCTCGGGGCGGGCGCCGCGGCCGCGATCGTGTCGCTCGTCCCGGTCGCAGCCGCGCTGCTCGCGATCCCGGTCCTGGGCGAGGTGCCGACGCCGCTCGATGCCGTCGCGATCACCGCGATCGCCGCCGGCGTGTTCCTGGCCGCCCGCGCGGCGAGCACCAACGCTGCGGCGTTGAATCGCGCGGCCGAGTCGGCCTAAGCTCGACCGCATTCGAATGCAGGCATCTCTGTGCCAATGAACTGGGAGGACGTGACGTGACCACACCGACACTCACCCTGGCTGACGCCCGCGCCCGGCATATCCGGCGCGCGGACATGGTGCCGTGCAAGGTCGCCTTCATCGACTGCAAGATGCCGGGCTCCGAGCGCAAGGAGAACTACTCGCTGGTCGGGCCGGGCGTCACCCAGTCGCACGATCAGGTGGTGAACCTGACGGAGCCGCACGGCTTCAGCCTGGGCGTGGCGGCGATGCCGCCGGGCACGGTGAACAACCTGCACATCCACTTCACCGCGGAGGTGTTCATGGTGCAGCGCGGCACCTGGACGTTCCGCTGGGGCTCGGAGGGCCGCGACGGCGAGATCGTCGGCCGGCCCGGCGATGTCGTCTCCGTCCCCACCTGGATCTTCCGCGGCTTCACCAACTCGGGCGACGAGGACGGCTGGATCTTCACGGCGCTTGGCGGCGACGACACCGGCGGCATCATCTGGCCCCCGTCGATCCTGGCCAACGCCGCGCAGTACGGCATGTTCCTGACCCAGGACAACATGCTGGTGGACACCGGCGCCGGCGCGCCCCGCCCGGCGCCGGACGCGCTGATGCAGCCGCTCTCGGCCGAGCAGATCGCCACCCTGCCCCGCTTCACGCCGGAGCAGATGGCAAACCGCGTCGCCAAGGCCGGGGACCGGCACTGGCTGCGGCACGCCTTGCTCGACGCCGTGCTGCCCGGGCACGCGAGCGAGCTGGCCCCGGTGATCGGCTACGGCATGACGGAGGACCGCAGCCACGCGGCACCGATCGCCAACCCGCATGGCTTCTCCATCGAGTGGCTGCGCTTGCAGCCCGGCAACCAGGTCGGCCGGCACCGGCTGGCGGAGAAGCAAGTCGCCATCGTGTTCTCCGGCGCCGCCACGTTCACCCTCAACGAGCCCGGCGCCGAGATCGCTGTCGAGGTCGCCACCGGCGAGTGCTTCTCGCCGCCGCCCGACGCCTGGCGCAGCATCGCCGCGTCCGGCAGCGAGCCGGTCGAGATGGCGCTGATTATCGGCGGAGACCAGCGCAAGCGCGCGACCTGGGCGCCCGAGATCGCCGCGGCGGCCACGGCGGCGGGTTTCGGCATCGACCATAACGGCTACATCGCGAAGCTGTCGCTGCTGCCGCCCTCTACCCGCGACGCGGTCGTTGGCCGCATGACGGCGATCGCGGCGGAATGAGGCCAAGGCCGAGCAGCGCTTGAAGCGCTAAAGCCGCGCCGAACTCCGCCGCACCAGCTCGCCGGGCAGCAGCACGGTGCGGGCCGGCGCGTCCGGCGCCTTGCGGCGGCGCAGCAGCAGCTCGACCGCGGCCTCCGCCATCGCGTCCACCTGCTGCCGCACAGTCGTGAGGTCGAAGCTCTGGTGCCCCGCCTCCGCCACGTCGTCGAAGCCCACCACCGAGATGCCGCCGGGGCAGGCCAGGCCGAGGTCGAACCGGCAGGCGTCCAGCACCCCGAAGGCGAGCTGGTCGTTGACGCAGAACACCGCGTCCGGCCGCGGCGCCGCGCGCAGATGCGCGAGAAAGGCCTCGCGCCCACCGCGATAGGACTGCTCGGCCGCCGCCACCGGCACGTCCTCCACCCCGAGCACCGCCAGCGCCGCGAGAAAGCCCTGCGTGCGCTCCTGGTTCACCGGCCAGCCCGCCGGGCCGCCGAGGCACAAGAACCGGCGATGCCCGGCCGCGTGCAGCCGGGAGGCGACCTCACGCGCGGCGCCGTCATGGTCGGTCGCGACCCGGTCCACCCGCAGCAGCGCGACCGGGCGATTGAAGAACACCACCGGCACGTCGCGGCGCAGGAACGGCTGGATGTCCTCGGCGCCCAGCGTGGCGGCGACCACCAGGCCGTCCAGCGGATAGCCGATCGCGCCGTGCGCCGCCTCCCGCGCCGCCGCCTCGCTCTCCACCGCCATCAGCAGCAGCCGCATGCCGTGGGCTGCGAGCGCCCGCCCGACGCCGTTGACGATATCGGGGTTGGTGCGCAGCGTGAACTCCGTGACGATCACGCCGACCATGTGGGAACGCCGGGTGATCAGCGAGCGCGCGAGGGCGTTCGGCGTGTAGCCCAGCTCGGCCGCCACCGCGAGCACCCGTGCGCGCGTCGCCGGCGAGATCTCCGTGCCGTCCTGGAAGCAGCGCGACACGGTGGACTGCGCGACCTCAGCTGCCACCGCCACATCATAGGACGTGACCCGGCGCGTCCGCGGCAGCCTGCGCCCGCCTGTTCCTGCCTCGTCCTGCCCCGCCATCCCCGCTCCATGACAGCGCCGCCGCAGCGGCACAAGCCGCCCCTTGCGCCGGGCGGGCGCGGGTAATCTAATCCGCATTCGAATGCGAGAACAAAGGCTGCGATCATGAACGACCTCGCGACACCCATCGCACCGGGCCTCCTCCCCTCGGCCTACGCGCCCTACCGCGACCCGCGCGACTACATCCTGAGCTGGACCGACGCGATCTGGATCGACCGCGGCCTGGGCCGGCTGCACGAGCACTACGCCGCCGACGTGAAGGTCCACACGGCCTACGGCGAGACCTACGATTTCGAGCATGTCATGCAGAACTCGCTGCAGAAATTCGCGGCTTTCCCCAACGGCGGCGGCGGCCACGGCGAGGACGTCATCTGGGAGCAGCGCGGCCCCAACGGCTTCATCAGCTCGCATCGCGTGTTCAAGTCCGGCACGCACACGGGCTACTGGACCTACGGCCCACCCACGGGGCGCGACTGGATCTCCCGCACGGTCGCGCACTGCCTGGTGCAGGACAACAAGGTGACGGAGGAGTGGCTGGTCCGCGACGAGTGGATCGTGCTGCAGCATCTCGGCATGGACCCGTATCGCGTCGCCGCCGAGCTGGCGGGCAGCAGCCCGGTGCTCGGCCGGGCCATGAGCATGGCCGGCGACCAGGGCGCCTTCGCCGGGCGCATCGCCGACCCGGCACGCGCCGGCGTCTCCGGCGCCCGCCCGCCGACCCACGCCGCAGAGTGCGCGCTCGTCACCGGCATGTTCGACGAGGTTTGGAACCGCCGGCTGTTCAACCGCCTGTCGCAGTACTGCGACCCGAAGGTGGTGTGCCACTCCGTGCGCATGAAGCGGGTGCAGGGCATCGACAACTACGCGGTCGAGTTCGTCAACCTGCTCGCGACGTTCCCGGACGGGCAGGTGGAGGTGCGCGACATCGCTGTGCTCGACGGGCCGGAGAACGGGCTGCGGGTCGCGGTGATCTGGCTGCTGCGCGGCACGTATTGCGGCGTGCCCACCTACGGCCCGGTGACGCGCACGCCGGTCAACGTGCTCGGCGCGAGCCACATGGAGCTGCGCGACGGCCGCGTGCTGCGCGAATGGCGCATCTTCGACGAGATCGCCGTGCTCGCGCAGATTCATGCGGGACGGGTGGCGACGTCGGGGTAGGATCAACCGAACGGCTCGCCCCGGTCGCCGCTGGCAGCGGGAGCCGGCGCCCTCACGGCCCGCGGATCGGCGGCGCGTGCTCCAGGAGCTGATGCATCAGCTCGATCGAGGCCTCCCGCGAGTACGGCGGCGGCCCGGCCCAGGTCGCACCGTTCCCCGGCGCCGCGCGGGCCGCACCCGCAGGCTGCGCCGCCCGGGCGCACAACGCCGCGATGTTCGCCGGCCCGCGCCGCTTCCACGGATGGTTGCCGAGGAAGGTCAGCAGCCCGAGGTCGCGGCAGATGTCGGTGATGACCTCGGCCACCGGCCGGTCCCCGATCTCGTCGTCCAGCTCCGGCCCGTCCAGCCGCTCGCGCAGCTCGGCCTC
>JBBSIT010000442.1:0-4606 GCA_038231995.1 Acetobacterales bacterium
ACGCATCGCCATGCGCAGCGACAAAACCGATCCCAGCTTCGAAGCGATGCTCCATCTCGGAGCCACCCTCATCAACTCACGATAATGAACGAATCTCAACAGACCCGTGGCTGGCCCCCTCTGGGCCGCGGACCCGTCGGCTGCGTGCCTGTCCGACTCTGGCCGTGCGGTGGCGGGCCACGAGCGCGTGCCGGAGGACCAGCGGGACCATTTGGATCGTCGCCACTGCCTACCCGCAGAATGCCGGCTACAACCCGACCAACACGGTTGGCGCGATCACCCACTGGGCGCTGGACGGCATCAAGAACGGATATCTCAAGAGCCCCGGCCGCTCGTCGAGACGTAGAGCGACCGAAGACCGTGTGACCATCGAGGTCCAGCCCCGCAGAGGGGCGGGCTGGCGCGACGCCGGGCTGGCGGGGCTGGTGGCGCTCGGCGCTTGGGTCAGCTTCCATTATGCATATGCCGCATGGAACGTGGAGAGCGACCTCGCGACGCCCGCGGTGGTGTGGGCGGAATGGGGGCGGCACGGGTGGGCGGCGCTGCGGGAGTGGCGCTACTACCACGCCAACTGGCTGTTCTCGGTCATCTTGCCGTTCTTCGCGGTGTTCAGCGCGTTCGGGAGCGCGCCCGGCGTCGTGCTCGCCGCGGGGTGGGGCATCTTCGCCGGAAGCTGCATCGCGACCTGGTGCATCCTGCGGCCGACGCTCGGGGGGCGGGCGGCAACGGCGGCCGTCGGCCTGCTGCTGTTCGCCGGACGCGACGATCAGCGGGATAGGCTACCTCACCTACGCGGTGAGCCACAACGCATCGACGCTGTTCAGCCTGGCGGCGCTGGCGTGCCTGCTCGGCTGGCTCGACGGAGGGCGGCCCTGGCGGCTGCTGGCGGCATCGGGGCTGCTGTTCGCCGCGGCCATGTCGGACCCCTGGACGATCGCGGCGCTCGCGGTGCCGCTGCTGCTCGCGGCGGGGCTGACAGGGATGCTTGGGCGCCGGGCAGCCTGGCCGCGGCTGCTGGCCCTATGCGCCTGCACGGCGGTGGTGCTCGTGCGCGTGCGGACCCGGCTGTTCGGGCTGCTGATCGTGCTGCCGCGATCGCATTACGTGCTCGGCACGCCGGACACGATGCGCGAGCACGCCTGGCTGGCGGCGCAGTACGCGGCGGTGCTGTTCAACGCCTTCCCCGGCGCCGACGCGCCGTGGTCCTACGTGCCGCATCGGCCCGCGCTCGCCGCGACCTGCGGGATCGTGCTGCTGGCCGTGGGCTATTCGGTCGTCCGAGTGGTGCGGCTGCGGCGCGTGCTGGCCACGCGGGAGCTGTTCCTGGCGGCGGTCGCGGCGTCGTTGGCGGCGGTGCTGCTGGCGGCGTTCGTGCTCTCGGACGTGCCGGACGACCTGGGGACGGGCCGTTACTTCGTGATCCTCTACTTCCTGCTGCCCGCGCTCCTGCTCTCGACCATGCGGCCCGGCGTCGATCGTCCGTCGCCATGGGTGGTCCGTAGCGGGCTCGCGTGGTGCGGGCTCTTCGTGCTGACCGGGCTGCTGAGCGCGCCGCGGGACTGGCTGCGGCTGTGGCCGGAGGCGCAGGACGCGCAGGTGCGAGGGCTCGCCGGGTTCCTGGCGGCGAACGGGCTGGCCTACGGCTACGGCGGCTTCTGGGGCGCGCAGGCGAACGCGGTCGGCTGGGTCAGCGAGGGGCGCGTCCTCGTGCGGCCCGTCGCGGCGGCCGACGGGCGGATCGTGCCGCGGTTCGCCCAGACCTTCCCGTGGTGGTATGAGGCGGAGGACGTGCCGGCGGGGCAGGACCAGTTCTTCTTCGTGGCCGCGCCGGACGTGGAGCTATGCCCGGACGCCGCAGCCTGCGTCGCGGTGGCGGAGCGGCAATGGGGCCGGGCCGATCGGACGCTGCGATACGGGGACGTGCCGGTCCTGGTGTGGGGACGGCCGCTGGTGACCGGGTTGCCTGCGGCGGAGGTGATCGCGCGGGCGCCGGTGCTGGCGGAGGATGAGCCGGTTGGCTTCCGGCCCGGCGAGACGGGACGGCGGCGCCGAGCGGCGGCGGCTGGGGGTCAACCTGCGCGAGGTGGTGCTGCGGCCGGGTCCGTGAGGCCGATCAGCGCCGGGTCGGTCGGGATGACGGGCGGGGCGGAGTGCCCGAAGGGGGCCTCGTCGGGCGGGAGCGCGACGGTCCGGCGGCCGGATGCGAGGGGGGCGATGTGCAGGTGCCAGTGGTAGCCGCGTATGGCCGGCGGCGTCGCATGCACGATGCCGAGGCCGTTGGCGGGGAGGGCGGCCTCGAGCCAGGCGCGGTCGAAGATGACGGCGTTCGTGGGGTCGGCGGGGTTGATGTACAGCGCGTTCTGGCTGTGCTGCAGCATGGGGAAGTATCGGCGCTCGAACAGGAACCAGGTCGAGACGAGCAGGCCGCCGGGCTCGAGGACGCGCCGGATCTCGGCCAGGTAGAACCCGGCCTGGTCCTCCAGGATATGGGTGAAGACCGACCAGGCGAACATGAGCTTGAAGGAGTGGTCGGCGGCGGGGAAGCGCGCCTGCATCGGCTTGCCCGCGCCCGGGTTGAAGCCTGGGTTGAACACGTCGTGGTGCCGGAACTGGAAATTGGGGCAGACGGCGGAAAGCTCGCGCTGGCACCACTCGATCATGCCGCGGTGCAGGTCGATGCCGAGATAGCGGCGCGGCATCGGGTCCTGCTGCATGAGCTGGCGGGCCAGGCGGCCGCAGCCGGAGCCGAAATCGAGCACGCTCTGGTAGAGGTCGAGCGGGATGTCGGCGACGACGGGGGCGCCCGTGAGGTTGTCGAAGAACGCCGGGTCCGTGGGGCCGACGAGCTGGCGCATCTCGAACGGCGGGAGGGGAAGGCGCGCGCGGGAAATCGGATGGAGGCGGGACACCGTGGGCTGGCTGGTCATGGAGGCGGCAGCTCCGTCTGGATGCCTGGTGTCCCGCGGGACTGCCGCCTCGTCAACCGGGCCGGGTTACAGTTCCTTCACGCTCGTGAGGATACGGCTGACCATGCCGTAGGCGATCGCCTCCTCGGCGCTCATCCAGTAGTTGCGATCGGTGTCGCGGACGATGCGCTCCATGGACTGGCCGGTCTCGCGGGCGATGATCTGATTGATGCGCTCCCGCATCTTGATGATCTCGCGGGCCTCGATGTCGATGTCGGTGGCGGGGCCGCGGACGCCGCCCATGGGCTGATGCAGCAGGAAGCGGGTGTTGGCAAGGCAGAGGCGGTTCTCGCGCCGGCCGGCGAGGAAGATGAGCGCGCCGGCGCTGGCGACCCAGCCCGTGCCGATGATGCGGATGGGAGCGACGGAGTCCACGAAGCGGATCATGTCGTGGATGGTGTCGCCGCTCTCGACGTGGCCGCCGGGGGAGTTGACGTAAACGTCGATCGGCTTGTCGCTGTCGCCCGCCAGCGCCAGGAGGCGTCCGGTGACGTCGCGGGCGACCTTGTCGTTGATGGCGCCGAAGACGAGGACCTTGCGCTGGCGCAGCAGGCGCTGCTCCAGCTCGTTGATGGGGGAGCTGAGCGTGCGGTTGTCGCCGGGCTCGGCCGGGTTGGGGCCGATGGGCTCGGGGACGTCAGGGGTCGAGGGATCGGGGGTGTCGGGAGTCTCGGGATCCTCGTCGTCGAGGCGGGTCAGATTATAGGCCATGTGTCCTCGGGTGGGGTGCATGGGTCGGATGTAGTGGGCTTCCGGGACTGCGCCAAGGCGGGGAACCCTGCGGGACGGGATCAGACCCGGACGGACGTCAGCGTCTCGGGCGCGAACAGCTCCTCGGCCCGCATCGGCCGATGCGCGACGCCCTGCGCCGTGGCCCAGCCCAGAAAGGCGTCCAGCGTGATCCTGTTCGGCTCGACGCCGTAGGGCCAGGGATCGCCGCCGAACAGCGTGTGCGCCGCCTCGGCCTGGTATGGCCCCCAGGGCAGCGGGATGCGGCTCGCGGTGAACTCCAGCAGGCGGGCCTGGCTGCGCCGCTTCGCGGCCTCGAATGCGTCGAGCAGGTTCCTGGCCACCCAGGGAAAGCGCGCCAGCACCGCCCGGCGCAGCGCCACCACGTGCATGATCGGGAACACCCCGGTCGCGGCGTAGTAGGCGCGCTCCTCGGCCGCCGGGTCGTCGAACAGGCGGCGTATCCAGGGCTCGCCGGCCTCGAACGCCGCGGGCGGGTGGGCGCTGAGCACCGCGTCGATGGCGCCGTCCCGCAGCAGGGACTGCAGCGATGCGTCCGGCCGCGGCGTGAGGCCGATGCCGCCGGGCAGGTTCAGCCGCACCTTCTCGGCCCGGCCCGGCTCGTTCACCCCGGCCTGCAGCCACTGGATGCCGCGCAGGTCGATGCCGTAATGGTCGGCCAGCAGCCCCCGCGTGTAGACGGCCGCGGTCTGCGCCCATTCCGGGATGCCGACCCGGCGCCCTGCCAGGTCGGCCGGCGTCCGGACCGGCCCTTTGCTGCGCACGTAGATGGACGAATGGCGGAACATGCGCGAGGGAAAGACCGGGATCGCCTCCAGGCTGTCGTCGCCCTGGCTGCGCAGGGCGACGTATTTCGCCATCGACATCTCCGACGCCTCCCACTCGCGGTA
>JBBSIT010000443.1:0-4605 GCA_038231995.1 Acetobacterales bacterium
CGTCGGTGACCAGGACGGTGTCCGCGGCGACCATGATGTCGTCGTCGTTGTCGTCCCGCGGCCGGTCCAGCACCGCGGTCGCCCCCGTGCCGCCGGTCGAGGGCGGCTGGCAGTACCCGCCGCTCTCGCTGCTGACCGTGCCGCCGCCCCGCGTCGCCGCCGGGCCGAGCGAGGACGCGCTGCAGGCCAATGCGCGCCTGCTCGAGACCGTGCTGGGCGACTACGGCGTGCAGGGCGTCATCCGCCACATCCGCCCCGGCCCGGTCGTGACGCTCTATGAGCTGGAGCCGGCGCCTGGCATCCGCAGCGCGCGGGTGATCGGCCTCGCCGACGACGTGGCGCGCAGCCTGTGCGTGACCGCCGTGCGCATCGCCACCGTGCCGGGCCGCAACGTCATCGGCATCGAGGTGCCGAACGACAAGCGCGAGACGGTGTACCTGGCCGAGCTGCTGGGCTCGGACGACTGGATCAAGCACCCTGGCCGGCTCGCCCTCGCCTTGGGCAAGGACATCGGCGGCACGCCCATCGTGGCGGACCTCGCCCGGATGCCGCATCTGCTGATCGCCGGCACCACCGGGTCGGGCAAGTCGGTCGGCATCAACGCCATGATCCTGAGCCTGCTGTTCCGCCTCAGCCCGGACCAGTGCCGGCTCATCATGATCGACCCCAAGATGCTGGAGCTCTCGGTGTATGAGGGCATCCCGCACCTGATGGCGCCCGTGGTCACGGAGCCGGCCAAGGCGGTGACGGCGCTGAAATGGACCGTGCGCGAGATGGAGCGCCGCTACCGCGCCATGAGCCAGCTCGGCGTGCGCAACGTCGCCGGCTACAACGACCGCGTGACCGAGGCGCAGGCCCGCGGCGAGGTCGTGACCCGGCGCGTGCAGACCGGCTTCGACAGCGAGACCGGCCGCCCCACCTTCGAGGAGCAGCCGCTCGCCCTGGAGAAGCTGCCGTTCATCGTGCTCGTGATGGACGAGATGGCCGACCTGATGATGGTGGCGGGCAAGGAGGTCGAGGCCTGCGTGCAACGGCTCGCGCAGATGGCGCGCGCCGCCGGCATCCACGTCGTCATGGCGACGCAGCGGCCGTCCGTGGACGTGATCACCGGCACGATCAAGGCCAACTTCCCGACCCGCATCAGCTACCAGGTCATCAGCAAGTTCGACAGCCGCACCATCCTGGGCGAGCAGGGCGCCGAGCAGCTCCTGGGCCAGGGCGACCTGCTGCACATGCAGGGCGGCGGGCGCATCGGCCGGGTGCACGGCCCGTTCGTGGCCGACCGCGAGGTGGAGGAGATCGTCGCCTTCCTGCGCGCCCAGGGCGAGCCCTCCTATGTCGAGGAGGTCACGGAAGCGAGCGACGACGACGACGGCGCCAACCCGGCGCTCTCCGGCATCGCCGCCGCCGGCGACGGCGAGAAGGGCCTGTTCGACCAGGCCGTCGCCGTGGTGACGCGCGAGGGCAAGGCGAGCACGAGCTTCATCCAGCGCCACCTGTCGATCGGCTACAACCGCGCGGCCAAGCTGATCGAGCAGATGGAGAAGGAAGGCATCGTCAGCCCGGCCAACCACGTCGGCAAGCGCGAGGTGCTCGCGCGGCGGACGGGCGGGGACGAGGATTGAGCGGGGATGCGGCCATCGAGTTCCAACTAGGCTGCACGCTGGACTACCAGGTCGCCGGCCCGACCGCCTTCGTGTTCAACGTCGAGGCCGCCGAGTTCGACCGCCAGATCGTCCGCACGGAGCAGTTGACCTTCGCGCCCGCGCTGCGGGCCGAGCGGTTCACCGCCCCCGAGAGCGGCAACCGCGTCCTGCGCGTCCGCGCGCAACCCGGCGCGCTGCGGGTGGAGTACCGCGCCACCGTGGCGCTGCACCCGCGGCTGGAGGACCCGGCCAGGGTCGGCGAGGTGCCGCAGGAGGCGCTGCCGCTCCCGGTGCTGGTGCATCTCAACCCCAGCCGCTACTGCCAGTCCGACCGGCTGGCGCTGTTCGCGCAGCGCACGTTCGGGCGCGTGCCGCCGGGTCATGTCCGGGTGGGCGCGATCTGCAACTGGATCTGCGATCACGTGGACTACCGCAACGGCAGCACGGACGAGATGACGTCGGCCGCCGATACCCTGCTGGAGCGCCGCGGCGTGTGCCGCGACTTCGCGCATCTCGCCATCGCGCTGTGCCGCCCGCTCGGCATCCCCGCGCGCTACGTCAGCGCCTATGCCTGGCAGCTCGACCCGCCGGACTTCCACGCGGTGTTCGAGGCCTATCTCTCCGGCCCGCATGGCGGCGGCTGGTACTTGTTCGACGCCACGCGCAAGGCGGGGGCGGACGGGCTGGTGCGGATCGGCGTCGGCCGCGACGCGGGGGAGGTGGCGTTCTGCACCATCTTCGGCGACGCGGGCAGCGGGCCGCCCACGGTCTGGATCAACGGGCCGCAAGCCGGCGAGCTGCTCACGACGCAGGCCGTCTCGGTCAGCGCGCTTTGACCCAAACCCTGACCCGCGCGGCCATCCCGTCCTGGCTGCCGCTGCTGCTCGGCCTGCTGACCGCGGTGGGGCCGATCTCGACCGACATGTACCTGCCGGCGTTCCCCGCCATCGAGGCCGGCCTGGGCGGACGCTCCGGCTCGGCGCAGATCACGCTCGCCACCTGGTTCGCCGGCCTCGCGATCGGCCAGCTCGTCCAGGGCTCGCTCGCGGACCGCTACGGCCGGCGCGGGCCGCTGATCGCCGGCACCGTGCTCTACACCGCCGCCAATATCGGCTGCGCGTTAGCGCCCGACCTGGCGACTCTCGCGGTCATGCGGTTCCTCGCGGCCTGCGGCGGCTCGGCCAGCATGGTGATCCCGCGCGCCGTGGTGCGGGACGTAGCCGACGGCCACGCGGCGGCGCGGCTGATGAGCAAGCTGATCCTCGTCATGGGTGCGGCGCCGATCCTGGCCCCGGCGCTGGGCGGCGCGGTGCTGGGCTTCGCGAGCTGGCACGCGATCTTCTGGATCACCTCGGCCTACGGCACGCTCTGCTGCCTGCTGGTCTGGCGCTTCCTGCCGGACACGCTGCCGCCGGCCCGCCGCATCCCGCTCGGGATCGCCAACCTGGCCGAGCGCTACATCCGGATGGGGCGGGACGGGGTGTTCCTGTCCTACGCGCTGACCGCCGGGTTCGGCATGTTCGGCATGTTCGCCTATATCGGCGGCTCGCCGGCGGTGTTCATCCAGCGCTTCGGCCTCAGCCCGACCACCTACGGCGCGCTGTTCGGCTGCTCGGCCGCGGCCTACATCCTGGGCTCGCAGGTGTCGCCCCGCCTTCTGCCCCGGTTCGGCGCGGCGCGAGTGCTGCGCGCCGGCGTGCGCTGCTACCTGCTGGCGACGGCCACGCTCCTGGCGCTCGCCCTGATCGGCGTGGGCGGCCCGGCGGGCATCGTCCTGCCCGTCATGTCCGCGATGGGCTCTATGGGCATCACGCTGCCGCTCGCCTCGGTCGGCGCGCTGTCGCGCCACGCCGCCCAGGCCGGCAGCGCGTCGGCGCTGATGGGCATGATCGGCTTCGTGCTGGCGGCGTTCAGCGGCGTGCTGGTGGGCCTGTTCAGCGACGGCACGGCCCGGCCATTCGCGGTGCTGATGGTGCTGGGCGCTGTCGGCGCGGTCTTGGCGGACCGGCTGCGGCCCCGGGCGCGCCCGGCGCAACTGCCATGACGCAGAACATCTATGACAACCCGGACTTCTTCGAGGGCTACAGCCGGCTGGGCCGCTCGGTCGAGGGCCTGGACGGCGCTGGGGAATGGCCCGCCCTGCGCGCGCTCCTTCCCGCCCTGCGCGGCCTGCACGTGCTGGACCTCGGCTGCGGCTTCGGCTGGTTCTCCCGCTGGGCGCGGGAACAGGGCGCGGCGCAGGTGCTCGGCATCGACGTGTCCGAGAACATGCTGGCCCGAGCCTGGGCAACCACCCCCGACCCGGCGATCACCTACGTCAGGGCGGACATGGAGCGGCTCGACCCGCCCGAGGCGGCGTTCGACCTCGCCTACAGCTCGCTCGCCCTGCATTACATCGAGGACTTGGCCAAGCTGCTCGCGACAGTGTACCGCGCCCTCGTCCCTGGCGGGCATCTGATCTTCTCGGTGGAGCACCCATTGTTCACCGCGCCCACGCGCCCGGGCTGGTCCGTCGATGCGGACGGCCGCAAGACATGGCCCGTCGATGGCTACCTGATCGAGGGCCCGCGCACGACGGATTGGCTCACGAAGGGCGTGGTCAAGCAGCACCGCGCGCGCCGGGGACCTACCTGAACCTGCTGCTCCGGATCGGCTTTGTGTTATCCCATGTCGAGGAATGGGGGCCGACCGACGATCAGATCGCGGCGCTGCCGTCCCTGGCGGACGAGCGCGAGCGCCCACCCTTCTTGCTTGTGGCCGCGCGACGGTAACGCTGGAGGAAACCCAAACCCATGCTGCCCTCCCTCTTCGTCAGCCACGGCGCTCCCACCCTCGTCCTGCAGGACGTGCCCGCCCGGCGCTTCCTGGAGGGGCTCGGAGCCGCGCTGCCCCGCCCGCGCGCGATCCTGGTCGCGACCGCTCACTGGGAGACCGCGCAGCCCCCCCGCGGGGGCGCGCC
>JBBSIT010000444.1:0-4590 GCA_038231995.1 Acetobacterales bacterium
CTGGCCGAGGAAGGCATCGAGGTCGCCCAGATCCCCTGGGTGCCGCGGGCGGACGGCTAGCTGCGCTCCAGCGTCGCGCCTGTCAGGCGCGCTCCAGCATCGCGATATAGTTCACGCCGAGGTCGCGGCTCTCGCGCCATCGCGCCGTGAGCGGATCGAACGTCATGCCCGCCGCCGCCGACATGCGCAGCCCGGCGGCGCGGCCGAGGGCGCCCAGTTCCGCCGGGGCGACGAACCGCCGCCAGTCATGCGTGCCGGGCGGCAGCATCCGCAATACGTATTCCGCCCCGAGCTTGGCGGTCAGCAGGCTACGCACCGTGCGGTTCAGCGTGGAGACGAACAGCAGCCCGCCCGGCTCCAGCAGCCCGGCGAGGGTGCGCAGGAACGCGGCCGGGTCCGTCACGTGCTCGATCACCTCCAGCGCTGTGACCGCGGGAAAGCGCGCGCCGTCCCGCAGCAGGTCCTCGGCCGTGCCTGCGCGGTAAGCGAGCGGCAGGTCCTGCCCGGAGGCATGCACCTCCGCGGCCGCGATCGCCTCCGCGGAGGCGTCCAGGCCCAGCACGACGTGCCCTCGCCGAGCCAGCGCCTCGGCGGCCAACCCGGCGCCGCAGCCAATATCCAACACGCGGGTCGGGCCGCCATATCGCGCCTGCAGCCGCCGGTCGATCCAGCCGACGCGCAGTGGGTTCATCGCGTGCAGCGGCGCCATCGGTCCCCGCGGGTCCCACCATCGCGCCGCCAGCGCGTCGAAGCGCGCGATCTCGTCGGTGCGGACGGACGATGGTGTGGGTTGCGCGCGCGCCATGTTGCCGGTCCTCGATGCGATGGGTATGTGAGCCAGCGCGCGCGCGGCCGCAACAGGCGGCGCAGAAGTTGGGAACCGGGATGGCTCGCATCGTGATGAAGTTCGGCGGCACCTCGGTCGCCGATCTCGACCGCATCCGCAACGTGGCCGGGCGGGTGAAGCGCGAGGTGGACGCCGGGCACGAGGTCGCCGTGGTCGTCTCCGCGATGTCGGGCGTCACGAACCAGCTCGTCGCCTGGTGCCAGGCCCTGTCGCCGCTGCACGACGCCCGCGAGTACGACGCCGTGGTCGCGACCGGCGAGCAGGTGACGAGCGGGCTGCTGGCTATCGCGCTGCAGGCAGCCGGCGTGGAGGCGCGCTCCTGGTCCGGCTGGCAGATCCCGCTGCGGACCGATGGCGCCCACGGCAGGGCGCGGATCGAGACAATCGAGCGCAGCGAGCTGGTCTGCCGCATGGCGGCCGGGCAAGTGCCGATTGTCGCCGGCTTCCAGGGCATCGGGCCGGACAACCGCGTCACCACCCTCGGGCGTGGCGGATCGGACACGTCCGCCGTAGCGCTCGCGGCCGCGCTGCGTGCGGACCGATGCGATATCTACACGGACGTGGATGGGGTCTATACAACCGATCCGCGCATCGTGGCGAAGGCGCGCAAGCTGGACAAGATCGCCTACGAGGAGATGCTGGAGCTGGCGTCGGTGGGTGCCAAGGTGCTGCAGACCCGCAGCGTCGAGCTGGCGATGAAGGAGCGGGTGCGCATCCAGGTGCTGTCCAGCTTCGAGGACCTGCCTGGAACGCTGGTCGTGGACGAGGAAGAGATCGTGGAACAGGAAATCGTGTCCGGCATCGCCTACTCCCGCGACGAGGCCAAGATCACCGTGCGCCGCGTGCCGGACCGGCCCGGCATAGCAGCCGCGATCTTCGGCCCGCTCTCGGGCGCGCACGTCAACGTGGACATGATCGTGCAGAACGTCTCGGCCGACGGCACCACGGACATGACGTTCACCGTCGGCCGCGCCGACCTGCCGCGTGTGCAGGCCGCCCTCGCCGAGAGCCGCGCCGCCATCGGCTACGCCGAGATCCTGACCGACCCGGACGTCGCCAAGATCAGCGTCGTCGGCGTCGGCATGCGCAGCCACGTGGGCGTGGCGACCACGATGTTCCGCACGCTGGCGGAGAAGTCGATCAACATCCAGGTCATCTCCACGAGCGAGATCAAGGTCAGCGTGCTGATCGGCGCCGAGTACACCGAGTTGGCCGTGCGCGCGCTACATACCGCGTACGGCCTCGATGCCGCCTGACCAGGTCATCCCCGATCGCCGCCTGCTGGACGCACGCGTTGAGCTAGACCGCCTGTGGGAGCGCGGCCGGCATTTCCTCGGCAGCCGCACCGCCATCATGGGCGGCGCCATGAGCTGGGTCAGCGAGCGCAACCTCGTCTCCGCCATCTCCAATGCCGGCGGCTTCGGCGTGATTGCCTGCGGCAGCATGCAGCCCGGCCAGCTCGCAGCCGAGCTCGCCGCCACCCAGGCGATGACCCGGCATCCGTTCGGCGTCAACCTCATCACCATGCACCCGCAACTCGATGATCTGATCCGGGTCTGCCTGGAGGCCCACATCGGCCACATCGTGCTCGCGGGCGGCGTGCCGCGCTCCGCCGCCGTGAGCGCCGTCAAGGACGGCGGTGCGCGCCTGGTGTGCTTCGCGCCGGCGCTCGTTCTCGCCCGCCGCCTGGTCCGCTCCGGCGCGGATGCGCTCGTGATCGAGGGCTCCGAGGCCGGCGGGCACATCGGCCCTGTCTCGCTCACCGTGCTGGCGCAGGAGATCCTACCGCATCTACGCGAGGTGCCGGTGTTCGTCGCCGGCGGCCTTGGCCGGGGCGAGGCCATTCTCGCCTACCTAGAGATGGGCGCCTCCGGTGCGCAGCTCGGCACGCGCTTCGCTGCGGCGGCGGAGAGCATCGCGCATGCGAACTTCAAGCGCGCGTTCATCCATGCCCGCGCGCGCGACGCGCTGCCCAGCGTCCAGCTCGACCCCCGCTTCCCCGTCATCCCGGTCCGCGGCCTCGCCAACGCCGGCACCCAGCGCTTCCTGGAGCACCAGGCCGAGACGCTGCGCCGGTTCCAATCCGGCGAGCTGACGCGCGAGCAGGCGCAACTGGCCATCGAGCATTTCTGGGCGGGCGCGCTGCGCCGGGCGGTCGTGGATGGCGACGTGGACGAGGGTTCCGTCATGGCGGGGCAGTCGGTCGGGATGGTGCAGGCCGAGCAGTCCACGGCCGACATCATCGAGGACCTGGTGGCCCAAGCCACCGCTGCGCTCGTCGCCCGGGGCCGGCCTGGCTTGCGGCTGGAATAGGGGATGCCGGGTTCGCGGAGGCTGCTGACACGCCTGCGCGAGTTGATGGCGGGCGGCACCGAGGGTGCGGCCGTCCTGCGCGACTTCGTCAGCCTCGTCGCGGGCGAGATGGTGGCGGAAGTCTGCTCCGTCTACACCCTGCGTCCCGGAGACCTGCTGGAGCTGACCGCGACTCACGGGCTGAACCCCGATGCGGTCGGCCGCACCCGGCTCCGCGTCGGCGAGGGCATCGTCGGCGTCGTCGCTGCCACCGGGCAGGTGCAGAACCTTCCGGACGCGCAGAACCACCCCGCCTTCGCCTACCGTGCCGAGACGGGGGAGCAGCCATTCGCCTCCTTGCTGGCCGGTCCGGTCCGCCGGGCCGGGCGCACGCTCGGCGTGCTGGCCGTGCAGAACCGGGCGCCGCGGCGCTACACCCCGGATGAGCTGGAGGTGCTGCAGACGGTGGCGATGCTGCTGGCCGAGGTGCTGGCGGCAGGAGGCGCCGCCGACGGTGCGGAGGAGGGGATCGGGGCCACCCTGCCGCGCCTGTTCCAGGCCCGCGCGCTCGCCCCTGGCATCGCGATCGGCCTAGTGGTCCGCTACGGCACCGGCGCGCCGCCCCGCCGCATGCTGGCCGACGATCCCGATGCCGAGATGACCCGGCTGCGCGCCGCCCTCGCCACCATGCGCCGGGACCTCGACGCACTGATCCAGGAGCGCCTGCCCGATGCCGGCGGTCCCGACCACCCGGACCTGCTCGCATCGCGCGAAGTGCTGGAGGCGACGCGCCTGGTCGCTGCGAACGACGGTTGGGTGCGCCGGGTGGCGGAGGGGGTGGAAGGCGGGCTGAGCGCCGAGGCGGCGGTGCATCAAGTCGTCGGCGAGCTGCGGGAGCGGATGCGCCGCATCATCGATCCCTATTTGCGCGAGCGGTTGGCGGACCTGGAGGACCTCGCGGATCGCCTGCTGCATGCGCTTGAAGGCTCGACGAACCTGCAAGCCGTGCCGCCCGGCGCGATCCTGCTGTCGCGCCGGCTCGGCCCCGCTCAGTTGCTCGATTGGCACGCCCGCGGCATCGCGGGCGTCGCGATCGAGGAGGGCAGCCCCGCCGGGCACGCCGCTATCGTGGCGCGCGCGCTCGGCATCCCCGCGATCGGCGGCGCGCGCGGCATGCTGGAGGCGGTGCAGGCAGGCGACGACGCTGTGCTCGACACCGACGACGCCGTGCTGATCCTGCGGCCGGACGCCGAGGTCCGCCAGGCCTATTGCCGCGCGCTCGGTGACCGGGAGCGGCGCGAAGCGGGGTTCGCGGCGCATCGCGACCGTCCCGCCGTCACGGCCGACGGCACGGCGCTGAGCCTGATGCTGAACATTGGCCTCGCGCTGGAGGTAGGCCAGATCGAGGCTACCGGCGCCGCGGGGATCGGCCTGTTCCGCACCGAGATCGC
>JBBSIT010000445.1:0-4582 GCA_038231995.1 Acetobacterales bacterium
TGACCGCCGCCTTAGATGCTCCGGCCAATAATGGACCAGCGGCGGCCCCGGCTGTCGCCCCTATCAGCGGATCGTCCCCTGACGCTGCCGCGGCCACGCCGCCCATTGCGCCGCCCTGGATTGCCAGCGATGGCGCTCGGGCTAGGCCGGCACCTAACTGCCCGGTCAGCAGAGCCTCTCCGGTCGCACCGCCCACGGCCCGCCCTGCGGCGCCCATGAGCATGTTCGTCGGTCCCAGCGCAGGCGCCGTGCCGATGATCTTGCCGCCGAGGCGCCCCATGCTCGCAGCGGTGTCGCCGCCATACTGCTGCTCGTATTCAGCCTGCCGCGCGTCCAACCTAGCCAGCACCTTGTCGGGATCGAGCCCGGCGTTCCGATCAAACTCCGCCAGCGCTGGGACGCGATCGTTCACCCACTTGGCGGCGCAGCGAACAGGGCGATGGTCCCGCCAGTTTTGATCACCGCAGCCATCACTTCCAGAGAGGTTGTGGAGATCGGAAATGGGATCGACCCGGGCCGCATCATCCAGATCAGGTCAACCTCCTGCGGACGCTCGCGAAAAGCGCCGAGCATCTGCCCGAACGGACGGCTCTGCAGGTGAGCGCGAAAACCGTCCAAGTCCAGCGATGGGATCGGCAGGCCGAAGGCACCCCAGTTTCCTGCGCCGGCCAGTCCTTTGAACACGTCATCATCCATCGCCACAAACCTCCGTCCGTTTGATCGAAAATGGCAGGCCGCCTCGCGCGCACGCGCGTATCGGCTTGCAAAGCCGCCGCCAGCCATCAGACCAACTCGACCAGCTTTCGCGCGCCTCGCTTCAGGGCCTGGACATGCTTCCGCAACCGCACGGCCTCGGCCGAGTTCATCCCGTGCTTCGTCTTGGCCCTCCGCATCCGGGCCAGACCCTCCGCCGTCCTCGGCCCGGTGCTCAGCCCGCCGTGGAACCGGCAGCGGCCGTTGCTCATCGAGGGATTCCGGCAGGGCCGGTCAGCACGGGTGCGCGCCCCGCATAGCTTCTTCATGGGGTTGTTCTCGGGGTTGGCTATCATCTCTCCCCCCTCCCCTTTTTGGCGACACGGAGCACACCCCGTTTGCTGGTCGTCGCCGGCATGTCCAGAACTGGACCCGGCGGTTCCTGCCCAATCACTGGCTGAGCCGCCGCTGCCACGGCCGCAGCACCGGCCTGCACGTTACCCACGATCGCCTGCCCACCTTCGTGCACCACGACGCGCTCGACCCGCACCACTTGCGGACCTTTGCCCCGCTTCCGATCCAGAGCGTCCAGCATGTCAGTCATGGCCCGTGCCAAGTTGGCGCCGTCTTTTCGATGCTTCGAGGCGATCTCATTCGGCTGATCTGGCAGCACGGATCGCCGCAGGCATTCCATGGCCCCGAAGTGCAACGCCACTGCTTGGGCCGCCAGCATGCCCTCGATCTCATCTTTGGCTTTGAAGGCGGTCATAGCCGCCGCCACCGCAGCAATGCGTCGCGCGGCATCCTGGTCCTGCGGTGGGCTCCAGACCGTCCCAACTGCCGCGCGCAGCAGCAGGTCGTTGAACTCCAGCGTGTCTGAGCCGCCGATCGGCCGTAGCGCGTTCGGCCCAGAGTCGTACTCGATTCTGACCTCGCTGGCCGAAACCTGCGTCACAGATCCCAGGCCCTTCGGCAGAGGGATTGCTTCCGGCGCCACAGCGACCTCGCCGGCACCACACGGGGGCTTCTTCATATCAGCCTTTTCTGTCCTGTTACGTGGCCGCCCCCGCACATTCGGCGGCACTGGCCCCGCATTTCTCTCACCGCTCACGCACCTACTGCCCGCGCCAACGCCGCCATCAGAATGGCCAGCCGCCGGACCAGATCCCGCACTTTAGCCATCACCGAACCCTCCATAGGTCGCTTCAAAGCCAGGCGAGCCCGATCCGCGCGCAGGCGGCAGCGGACCGGCGTCCTTCAGCACGTAACCGCGGCCGGCCGGCTCATCGCAATGCGCGAGGCGATGCCCGAACCCACCATGATGGTGCGGCTTTCCGCAATGCGGACACACCACGACCAGCCGCCCGTCCGGCGCAGCGAAGGCCGGAACGTCGGGATGCAGCCACGGCACGTCGCACGTCGTGAACGACGCCCTGGACGTCGGCGCGTTGGGCAGGACGATGCCGGGTGATACTGGACGAGATGAACCAGGTCCGGCCGCTGGCGGCGGATCGGGACCCGGCGGTGGCCCTTGCTGCGGCGGCTCCGGCCCTGACGGCTCTGGTTCAGGTGGCTCCGGATCGGGAGGCGTCGGCGGCTCCGGCGGCGGCACGTCCTCGACCTTGCACCAGGCTAGCGCCCCTAGAGTCTCTGTCAGAAACGCTTCCGGATTTGAGCATAAGTCCGGGTCACACCAAGCCAAGGCAGCCTTCGAGCCTCTCCCCAGCAACTGGTAGTCCACGCGACGAGGAGTCCGTCCTTTCCCTATAGGTATCTTCATATAGGGAAATGACGGACTCCTCCGCATCGCCAGGTCAGCCGCGTTATGCGTCGCCCATAGCCATGGATAAGCAGTCGAGGCATGGCGGGCGTTGGTAAGAACCATTCCGCCCGCTGCCATCATATGGTCAAAGGGATCGGGGAGCAGGTCCACCGCATCCAGCGTGCTTACCAGTGGCACCGGCAACGGCACGTCGGTAAGGACCAGCACGTCCACCGGATCGACGTCGGTGCGGCTGACGCCGCGTGCCCGGCCGATGATCTGCACCAGCTCGCCTTCGCAGGCCTGCCAGCGGATCGCTTCCACGATCGGGGCGGGATGTCGATCAGCCTCCGCCTGCATGGTGGAGCCATCCGCCATCTCGCGTGTCGCGTCAGCTCGCTCGTACCAGTCCGCCAGGTTCACTGCGGCCTGCCCAGTCAAAGCTTCTGCGATCCGCTTCACGCCACCCGGGCTCGGCATCGTGCGTCCCACCACGATCAGCGCAGCAACGTTCCGCCACTCGTCCCGGCCCGCGACGGCGTTGTGGTGCGCCAGGTCCACGTTGGGCGGCATTCGGCCCAGAGACTGCAAGGCTTCCTTGATGCGCTTCTGTGTCACCACCAGCACCTTTCCAGGGGCATAGCGTCTCGCTTCCCGGATAAGGGTGGCGCGGAGATCGTGCAGCCGGTTGACCCGGCGTTGGGCTTCCTCGCCGTTGGCCGCAACAGCTTGCTCATCCAGCGGCTCGAGCATCGATTTGGCGAACGCCCGGTCCACCACCTGCCTGACATGCTGGTGCGGCGCCTTCGCCTTCACGTCGGCGACCATCTCGGCATCGGGCCAATAGAAGCGCACCAGGTCGATCGGCAGCAGCGCGTCCAAGAGCAGAGTCGGCGCCTCCCAGCCTTTCCGCACGGTCTTGCGGCCCTTTAGGTGCAGGACGCGGACTGGCCCATCAGGGGTGTCCACGGTCGCCAGAGCAAGCCACCCGGAGGCATCCGGCCCCCCCGGCGCCAGCAAGGCGCGAAGGGCATTCCAGGCCATGGCCAGACGCGGGATCGTCCGGTTGGACTCCGCCTCCGCCATCGCAGCCTCGCGCTGCTGCTTGGTCATGCCGGGATGCATTCCCGGATCGATTTCCCTTTGCCACTCCAGCCTGTAGGCCTCGGCCGCGCTGTCATCCGTCAGGATCGAGGTGGACATGGCGCTACGCTGGAGCGGTCCGTCCGGCATTCTGCGGAGGGCGTCGAGCAACAGGGAGCGCAGGTTGCACAGGCGATCGGTGGCGATCCGGTCAGGGACCTGGGCAGTGGCGTAGACTGTATCCTGAGCGGCGAGCGCATCGAGCGACAGCGCCATAGGCAGGCCGTGGATGCCGTCCAGACCTTTCTGCCATGCGGCCTCGTCCACCACGACCACGGCGACCTCGCCCAGCGTGTCCGGCTTCATGGTGAACAGCATGTCGTGGGCGACGATCCAGAGGTCGGCTTTGTGCCGGCGCTGTTCCTGATACGCACACGACCAGAACTTAGGGCACGTCAGCCACTCCTTGTTCACTTGGCGCCGGCAGGCAGAGCTTTGGGGCCGCAACCCGACAGACTGGGCATCGCGCACCCGCTCCAAGTCTAGGCACATGCGGCCGCGATCGACTTCGGGCACGTCATCCGCGCCCATCCAGTCCGAGGCCGATGGATCAGGAGCTGTCCGCCCACGCCACACGGCTGCGGCCAGGTCGGCCGCCTGCGCAACTGGCAGATCCTCGAATAGCCTTGCATGCTCGTCGCCCAATTTGAGCGTCGGCACGCTGACGACGACGATGCGCTTGTCCCCGCGCTTCCGCATGGCGGCCAGCAGCTCGGCCACACTCTGCATGGCAGCGCGCGACTTCCCGACTCCCACATCCACCCGGATCGCGTGCGTGAACGTGGTGGGCTCAGCGGGAATGATCGGGGTGTTCAGGGCATCGGTCCAGTCGCCATCGCCCAGATCGGTAGGATTGGCCCAGCTCATCGAGGGAGAGGGATTGTCGTTTTCTGCCTCGGAAGGCGTGTTGCCCTCCATCGCCCGTCTAGTCTTGTCGTCCCACTCCGTGCGCTCGATCGAGAGGCCGTCGACCTTCGCAAAGAA
>JBBSIT010000446.1:0-4582 GCA_038231995.1 Acetobacterales bacterium
CCCGCAGCACGTCTCGGTCCTCGGCCACGAGATCGTCCAGGGGCGCGGCCAGCAGGCGCACGACCTGGCGCTTGGAGATCTCGATGCCGATCCCGTTCAACAGTGCTGTGAGCCGCTCCGTCGTCACCTGCCCCTGGGCGTGCAGGGCCAGCAGGAAGCGCCGTAGCTCCGGCCCGAACCCGCCCACGATGCCCAGCGGCAAGGGCGCGACCACGGTCTCGCCCGACGGCGTCAGCCAGCGCTCGCGGCGATAGCGGACCACCTCGGCTGACAGCCGCAACTCGCGCACCAGGACATCCTCGTAGCCCTTGAACCGCGAGCCCGCGGGCACCCTGGCCTTGAGCACCCGCTCGACTGTCACCGCGTCTCGGTCGCGCTTGACGCCACGTCGGCTCCGTGAGCGCTTCTTGCCCTTATCGGCCGTTTCAGGCTCGGTTGCCTTCTCCATGCCTGAGGGCCGCGATGATGGGCGCGGCGGCAAGCCCTTCAGCCGGGCCACCTCGTCACGCAGCGCCTGGTTCTCGGCACGCAGGGCCACGATCGTCGCCTGCTGCGCTGCCACCTCAGACCGCAGGACCGCATTGTCAGCCTGAAGCCGCCGGACCTCGCCAACCAGCACACCGACGAGGTCGCGCAGCTCGGCAAGCGACATCCAGAGCGTGAATCACGCCCGCGCCCTCAGTGCAACCTCGCCGCCCGGCAATCTGCCCCGGTTACCTTTTTGGCCTTTGGATCGTCGGTGCCCAAAGCCAGATCCTGCGGCGTCGAAGTGGCCTGGATTTGGACCGCCCTCTACAAACCCAGCAGGTCGTCGGCAATGACGAGATCAGCGGCCGGCCATATGTCGCTTCGGTTCGGCGCTATGGGCGGCGACCTCGCGGATGTCGCGCAGCGGTGTTCCCAGCCCACGTCCTCGTCCAGAATGGCGCGTCATCGAAGGACCGTGCCGAATGCTCGATTGGACCCGCGCCGCCGCCCTCGCCGAGAGCACCGCCGCCGCCTGGACCGATGGCCCCGGAGGCGCCTTCGTGCTGTTTGACCGCGGCGGGATACGCGCCTCAGCCTGCGGCGGGCTGGCCAGCCTGGAGCACGCCGTTCCCTTTACCGCGGACATGCCCAGCCGCTACGCCAGCATCAGCAAGCACTTCCTGGCGGCGGCGCTGCTGCTGGAGGGCATCGACCTCGACGCGCCGCTGGGAACGCTGCTGCCCGGCCTGCACCCGGCGCTGGGCGCGGTACCTTTGGCGCGTGCGCTGGACATGACCGGCGGCCTGCCCGACATGATGGAGGTGCTGTGGCAGCAGGGCGTGCCCTTCACCGCCACGGTCTCGGCCGAGGAGATCGACGCAGCACTGCGCCGGCTGGACGCGACCTGCGCCCTGCCGGGCACGGAGATGGCCTACTCCAACACGGGCTGGCGGTTGGGGCAGGCGGTGCTGCAGGCCCGGTGCGGCGTCCCCTACGCGCAGGCGCTGCAACGGCGCCTGCTCGACCCGGTCGGCCTGCCCATCGCCTTCCCCTACGACGAGGCGGAGCCGGTGCCGGGCCTGGCGACGGGCTACTGGCGGGACGGCGAGATGTGGCGGCGCGGGCGCTACGGGATGCACATCTCGGCCTCCGGCGGGCTCGCCGGCAGCGCGGCCGCCCTGGCGCGCTGGGCGGGGGCGCTGATGGCCGGGCGCGGTCCGCTGGAGGGCGTGCTGGACCGGCTGCTGGCGCCGCGATGCTTCGCAGACGGGGCGCCCAGTGGCTACCGGCTCGGCCTGGTCGCAACGCAACTCGGCGATACGCGGCTTGCGGCGCATAGCGGGTCCCTGCCGGGCTACCGCAACCACCTGCTGATGGCGCCGGCGCTGGGCGTGGGCGTCGTGCTGCTGCTCAACCGCGACGAGGACCCGCTGCTGCCCGCCCTTCGCGTAATGGCAACTCTGGTGGGCGAGGCGCCGCCGGAACCTGCCTCGGACCTGCCGGCCGGCCTCTACGCCGCGGAGAGCGGCCCGGCCTGGGCCGAGCTGTTGCCCGGCGCCATCGAGTTCATGGGTGCCCGCGAGACGCTGCTGGCCGCCGGCGACGGCAGGCTCCGCTCGATCCCGAGCACGCTGGAGATCAACCTGCGCGCGGCCGACGGCGCGCTGGAAGGGCGCATCGGCGGCGTGCAACGCCGGCTGCTCCCGGTGCCGGAAGGGCTGGCGCTCGCCCCCGAGTTGGCCGGGCTGTGGCGGGAGCCGACGTTCGGCGTGGACCTGCTGATCCGCCCCGACGGCACGGCGCGGTGGCCCTGGATGGGCGGCGTGGGGCGGGAGATAGCACTCACTCCGCTGCCCGGCGCGCGGGCGCTCGCCTCGCTGACCCACGCGATGTGGCGCCACCGCCCCTGCCTGTGGCTGCACGGGGACGGCACGCTGCGCGTCGCGAGCCATCGCGCGCGGGTGCTGCGGTTCGAGCGGGTGTGACCGGAAGCAGTGACCGTTCGAGAATTCGCTAGGCCGAGTCAGCTGGCGTGGTTATCGAGAACCGGAGCGGACTTGATGTCCGTGAGCACCGGAAGCGCAGAGAACCGCGTCAGATGGCCGGCATAGTAAAGTTCTCGAACGGTCACTCAGTTTTTGTCGAGGTTCCAGTACAGGATCACCGGCGATTCGAGGAATCCCGAGACGTTGCTGCGCATCGCCACGGGCTGATCGTACTGTCCCATGACGATGTAGGGCTGCGCCTGCGCGAGATGCCGGTGCAGCGCGTCCAGCGCCGCCGGGCGCGCGGCGTCCGCCGCGTCCAGGAAGGCCTGGCGCAGCCGCTCCGCCTCTTCGTCGCAGGGCCAACCGGGGAAGTTGCGGCCGGTGCAGACCATGTTGGTGCCGATGTTGGTCAGCGGCGAGTGCATGGTGGGGCCGCTGGCACCCGTCGCGAACAGGTTCCAGCCGCCCTTGTCCGGCGTGCTCCGGTTGCTCTGCCGGCCGGCCGTGGTGCCCCAGTCGCCCCAGGCGATCTCCACGTTCAGGCCCGCCTGCTTCATCTCGTCCGCCACCACCTCGGCCATCTGGCCGATCCAGGCGATCTCGCGCGTGGACGGAAACACCAGCGTCTCTCCCTTGTAGCCCGCCTCCGCCAGCAGCGCCTTCGCCTTCGCCATGTCCGGCTTCAGTCCCTCGGTGCCCGCCTGCGTGCCGTAGGGGCCGCCGCAGATGTAGTAGGACCGGCACTCCCGCCAGTTCTCGCGGTCCCCGAACCCGGCCGCCATGATGTCCGCCTGGTTCACGATATACGCCAGCGCCAGCCGCGCCCGCGGGTCGTTGAACGGCGGGTAGAGCGAGTTGGGCCGCAGCATGGTCTGCGTGCTGAGGTCGGTCAGCTTCTGGATGCGCACCTGGGCGTTGCGCCTGATGAGCGGCAGCAGCTCCAGCGCCGGCTGCTCCCACAGGTCGATCTCCCCGGCCTGCAGCGCCGCAGCGGCGGTCGAGGCGTCGGGGATCACCCGCCACTCCACCCGGTCCACCTTCACCCGGCGCCCGCCCGCCAGGCCGTCCGGCGGCTCGCCCCGCGGCACGTAGTCCGGGTTGCGATCGAACACCGTCAGCGCGCCGCTGACCCGGAGCGCGTGGTTGAAGCGGAATGGGCCGGAGCCGATCGCGGTGAGGATCGGCTTGGCCGGGTCGCCCGCCAGGTCCTGCGCCCGCATGATCACCGGGACCTGGCCGATGCCGGAGCCGAGCGAGAACAGCATCGCCGGGTAGGGCTTGGACAGCTTGATCTCGAACGTGTCCGGGTCGATCGCCTCCATGCCGGCGACGGAAGCGCCGAGCTTCTGCCCCACCACGTCCCGCTCCATCCAGCGCTTGAGCGAGGGGATGACGTCCGCCGTCGTGACCGGCTGCCCATCGTGGAACCTCAGGCCCGGCCGCAAGGCGAAGCGCCAGCTCAGCCCGTCCAGCGCCGTGCTCCACTCCTTCACCATCTGCGGCCGGGGCTCCAGCTTGCTGTCCCAGGCGAACAGCGTCTCGTACACCATCAGCCCGTAGATCCGGGTGATGACGATGCTGGCGAAGCCGGGGTCGAGCTGCGTCAGGTCCGCGCTGGGTGCGACACGCAGCACCTTGGGCGGTGCGCCTTGTGCGCTGGACGGGCTGGCCGGGAGCGCGAGCAGGCCAGCTACGAGCAATATCGATCCGGCCTTCATCATCCCCGCCTCCTGCAATGCTTCCGCGACTGCAACATGGAGGCGCGGGGTCCGCAAGCCGGGCTGACCCGATTTCGCCCTTCGAAGGGCCTTGCCAGGACTGTTCCCGCTGCAATCACCGGAAATAGCGAGCAGAGCTCGTAAGATACCGCTCACACGTCGAAGCTACCCTGCCGTTTGTCGTGGATCTTGCCGCGCGACGGCTTCCGGGCACGACTGCCCATGGCGACCTCCGAGTTCTCCGACTCGGGTTCGGGCTCACCTCCCGTGTGCCAGGGCCGGGTGTGGCGCCGCCGCTGCTCCTCGGGGACTATCAGGATGTCTGGGGTGCCTGCGTCGGCGGGGGTGATCGGCGATAAGCTGGCTGAGTGACGCGAGCCCCGAAAGCGAACCGGTCGTGAAAATCAC
>JBBSIT010000447.1:0-4574 GCA_038231995.1 Acetobacterales bacterium
CAGGTCACGGCATAGCCGCGCCCGGAGTCACCCCTTGAGCTGCTGACGCGCCTCCTGCATCGTGGCGACGACGGCCGGCGACAAGGGCGGCAGCGTCAGGTCCAACCCCTTCAATGCCCCTAGCACCACTTGCTGAACCGCCAGGCGGGCGAGCCACTTGCGATCCGCCGGAATGACGTACCACGGCGCGTGCGGTGCGTTGGTCGCGGTGATCGCAGCCTCGTAGGCCGCCTGGTAATCCGTCCAGAGGTCCCGCGCATCGTAATCCGCCGGGTCGAACTTCCACTGCTTGTCCGGGTCGTCCATCCGGGCCAGCAGCCGTTCCCGCTGCTCGCCGCGCGAGATGTTCAGGAACGCCTTGACCACGACGACGCCCTCGTCCGACAGCGAGCGCTCGAACGCCACGATGTCGGCGAGGCGCCGGTCCCACAACCCGTCATCCATCCGCTCGGCCGGAAGGCGCAGCCTTGCCCGTACCGCCGCATCCACGCGCGGCACCAGCACGTCCTCGTAATGGCTGCGATTGAACACGCCGACGCTGCCGCGCGGCGGCACGGCCTGGTGGATGCGCCAGAGGAAGTCATGCGCCAGCTCCGTCGAGGTCGGCGCCCCGAACGACGTGACCCGCAGTCCCTGCGGGTTGAGCCCGGCGGCCAGCCGCTTGATCGCGCCGTCCTTGCCGCTCGCGTCCATGCCCTGCAGCACCAGCAGCACGGCCCAGCGACCATGGGCGAACAACCGCTCCTGCAGCTCGGCCATCCGCTCGGCCCCTTCGTCTAGCAGTGCCGTGGCGCGGTCGCGGTCGAGCCCGGCCGTGTCAGACGGGTCATGCTCGGCCAGCCGCACGGGCTCGCCCGGCGGGAGCCGGTAGCGCTCGGGGTCGAACGTCATCCCTTCCGCTTGATGACGAGCGGACCCGGCGCCTGGCAGGTCGGCATCATCTCCAGCCGGTTGACGTTCACGTGGGCGGGCAGGCCGACCACCCAAGCCACCGCCTCGGCAATATCCTCCGGCGTCAGCGGCTGCGTGACGGCATAGACCGCGGCCGCCTTCGCCGTGGCGCCGCCGAAGCGAACCGTGCTGAACTCGCTGCCGCCGACCAGCCCGGGCTCCAGGCACGTCACCCGAACGCCGGTGCCGACCAGGTCGGCCTTCAGGTTCAGGCTGAACTGCGCCACGAACGCCTTGCTCGCGCCATACACGTTGCCGCCGGGATACGGGTAGCGCCCCGCGGTGCTGCCGAGATTGACGATGTGTCCGCGGTCACGCTCCACCATGCCGGGCAGCAGCGCGCGCGTCATGCGCGTGAGCCCGGCGACGTTGGTGGCAACCATGGTCTCCCACGCCGCCAGGTCGGCCTGCTGCGCCGGCGCCGTCCCGAGCGCCAGCCCGGCGTTGTTCACCAGCACGTCCACCGCCTGCCAATCCGCAGGCAAGCTGCCGGGCAGGGCGGCAACGGCGTCCGCATCCGTCACGTCGAGCGCGAGCGGCAGCACCGCGTCGCCCAGTTCGCCGGCGAGCGCCTGCAAGCGGTCCAGCCGCCGGGCAGCCGCGATGACCCGGTGGCCGTCGTGCACGAACCGGCGGGTGATCGCCTCGCCGAACCCGGCCGACGCGCCGGTGACGAGGACCGTTAGCGTCACTGGACGATGAGCTTCACGTCGACGTTGTTGCGCGTCGCCTTGGAGTACGGGCAGATCTCCTCGTGCGCCTTCTTCACGAAGCGCTCGGCATCGGCGCGGTCGATCCCGTCCAGCTTGCAGTTGAGCGTGACGGCCAGGAAGAACCCGGTGTCGTTCTTGTCGATCGTCACGTCCGCCGTGACCTTGATCTGCTCCGGCTTGATGCGCTCCGCCCCGGCCGCCGCAGCGATCGCGCCGCCGAAGCAGGCAGCATAGCCCGCGGCGAACAGCTGCTCGGGATTTGTGGCGCCCGGCTTGCCCGGCCCGCCCATCTCCTTCGGCACCGTCATATCCACACTGACCAGCCCGTCACTGGTCTCGACGTGTCCGTTGCGGCCTGCGATGGCCGTGGCATGCGCTGTGTACATGTTCGTCTCCGTGGCTGATGTGCCCAGAGGTTCTAGAGCGTTTTCACCGGAGGTGAAACCGCTCCAGCCTTTGTTTCCCGCGGTTACTCACCCTGACCGGATGCAAGCGCGCATCCAGTCAGGGTGAAACCGCTTTGGCCCGCTAATCCGGCAGGCGGAAGCGCACGGAGACCGGGCAGTGGTCAGACAATCGTGCGCGCGCCGCCTCGTCCGTCTCGCGATACACCATCACCCGCAGCGTCTCCGGCTGCATCCAGCCGCGCGCGGCCCCGCCGGCCAGGATGTGGTCGATGAAGCTGTTGCCGCCCCAGCACGGCGAGGCATGTCCCTCCGTAGCCCGCACCAGCGGCGCCGCGGCCGAGAGCGCCGCGAGCAGTTGGTCGCGTCCTTCCATGCGCCGGTTGAAGTCGCCCATGAGGACGAACGGCGCGCCCTCCTCGCGGCGCTGGCGTATCCAGCCCTGCAACGCCGGCACCTGCTGCCGCAGGGTCGCGCAGGTGCGCCGCGTGCTGCTCGTCAGCGGATCGCTATGGCATCCGCTCTTGAGGTGAACCCCTAGCAGGCGCAGGCGTCCGCCGGGCAGCACGAGCGTGATGTCGACGCCGCTGCGCAGGCGGTGGATGGCCTCCGGGTCGAAATCGAGGCCCACCAGGTCGGGGTTGCGCTCGAAGGCAAGCCCGCGGCGCACGGCGAAGCCGACGCGCTGGACCACCTTGTCCCCGGTCAGCACGAACTCATAACGGTCCGGCGTGAACACCCGCGCGGCGGCCTCCGCGCCATCGACCTCCTGGAACGCAACCACGTCGGCGTCGAGCGCTATGGCGTAACGCCGCAGCGCCTCGAACCCGTCCTCCGCCTTCGGATGCACGTCCGCGGGCAGCGCCGGGTCGCCGGTACGGCGCAATGTCAACCACTCCATGTTCCAGGTGGCGAGCTTCAGCTCCGCCGCGGCGGCAGGCGCTGCGAGCAGCAGCAGGAACAGTGCAAGACGGATCATAGCAGCGACGGCATCGGCACCGGGATGCTCCAGGGTTGAGAGGGAGCATCCTCCATCAACCCGGCGCCGCACGCCACCAGGAACTCCGCCACCGCGTCAAGCATCGCCGGGTCCCGGGTCGCGTCGTCTGAGTCGCCCCGCGGCACCCAGACGGCGGTGCCCTGGCGGGCGCGGGTCAGCAGCACGCGATAGGCGTTCAGCCGGTTCGAGCGAGTCTCGGCGCCGCGCGGCAGCGTCCATCCCGAGCCGCGGAAGGCGCGCCTGCCAGGGGCCGCTGCCCTGCCGCACGAGGTCCCCGTCCCAGCACAGCCCGGCATGATCGAGCTCCAGCCCCTGCACGCTGAACTCCGTCGCGGCCACCTCCAGCGCGTCGGACGCGCGCACGTCCGGCCAGCGATCCAGGAACCAGTGCGCGACGGCGCCCTCGTCCTGGTGCAACAGCGTGGCGCCAAGCCCCTCCGCCCGGAGCCGCCGCGCCCCGCTGCTCGCGACCAGCCCGGCCCGCCGCGTCCCGCGCGCGGCCGAGCGCAGCCACGCCCGGAGCTGGCCGAGGTCGCGCGTGACCACGAACGGCACGCCGCTGCCGAGCCGCGCAATCTCCCACGCGCGGCCGGCATCCGCGTCGAGCACCGCATCGACCCATGCCGCCGCGTGCGGCGCCCGTAGCGAGCGGACGGGAACGCCGAGATGCAGCCCCGGCACGCGGCGCAGCCCGGGCAGCGGCGGCAGGCGCTGCCGCGGGTCGGCCGCCGTCAGCGCCTCCGGCGGCGCCAGCCCGCCCCAGTCCGGCCGGGCCGCGAGGGCTGCGCCCCACTCCGCCAGCCCGCCCTCGCCGTCATGGATCTCCTGCCCGCCGCCCAGCAGGCAGACGAGCACCGCCCAGCCCTCATGCCGGGCCATGATGTCCAGCAGATGGCCCCGCTCCGAGTCGCAGAGCTTCACCTTGGCCGCCCGGGTCTTGCCGACCGCATGCGCGCGCGACCAGCAGCGCTGCGGTTCATCGATGACCACGACCCGCTCCGCCGGCGCGTGCTGCCCGGCGACATGGTGGTCGCGGAAACGAGGCAGCGCCTGGATCACGCACTCCAACCGCTGCCGGGCCGCGCGGAGTTCGCCGCCGCGCGCCGCGGCATCGCGCGCGAGTGCCTCGCGCCGCCCGTGGACGAGGGGTGGGTTGCCAGTCCGGACCGCGCGCGCCTCTCCCGGCGTGAACGCCGCCGCGAGGCCGCACAACGTCTTGCCCGCGCCCGGCGCGCCGGTGACGAACAGGACCAGCCGCCGTCCGTCCGCGCGGGCCGCCGCTACCGCGCCGCGGATCGCAGCACTTGTGCCGGCCAGGGCCGCGACGTCTGCGCCCGCGTCGGCGATCGCCGTCACGTCGTGGCGGGCATGCAGCAGGCACGCGGCGTCCACGATGCCCGGGACGGGTCGATAGGCCGCGCCGGCCCATTCTGCCGGGCGGATCGGCCGCGCCGGCCGCGGGAAGCCAGTCGCGGCCTCCCGGATCAGGCCCGGCAGCAGCAGCCG
>JBBSIT010000448.1:0-4569 GCA_038231995.1 Acetobacterales bacterium
GCCTGCTCTGGCCGCAGCCGCACGCAGGAGCCGTCGTTCAACCATAGCCACCCGCGCTTGGGTTGCCGGGCAGGCACACGCAGCCCCTCGCAGCGCCAGATCCGCTCCACACGCTTGTGGTTACAGTGCCAGCCCTCAGCTCGCAGCAAAGCCGTGATCCGGCGATAGCCATAGCGGCCATACTGTCTGGCCAGGGCTGTGATGTCCGCAGTCAGCGCTACCTCGTCGTCGGTCGTTCTCGGCACCTTGCGCTGCGTCGAACGGTGCTGATCCAGCGCCTTGCAGACAAAACGCTCGGAAACGTCCAGCTTGGCCGTGACGTGCTCAACGCACGCCCGACGACGGGCAGCGCTCAGAAGTTTCCCGAGGCAGCTTCCTTCAGCACCAGCTTCTCCAACGTCAGGTCCGCCACCGCCCGCCGTAGGCGGCCGTTCTCCTGCTCCAAAACCTTCAGCCGCTTCACCTGGTCCAGCTTCAAACCGTCAAACTCAGAACGCCACCGATAATACGTTGCCTCCGTTACCCCGATCGCCCGCACCGCGTCGGCCACCGGCTTGCCTTGCCCCGTCAACACCTCAACCTGACGCAGCTTGCCGACGATCTCCTCCGGCTTGTGATGCTTGCGTGCCATCCCAATTCCCCTCCGTTTGCCCCCGGCCTCTCATAGCCGGTGGCCCACTTCTACGGGGGCAGGTCAGTCAGCAAATGGCGCAGGCTCGAAAGGGTCCAAGATCGGCGTCCCCGAGGCGAGGCAATGCCCAGGCGATGCAGGCGCTGCATCAAGGCGCACACGGTGGCGCCCTCGTCGGCGAACCAGGTGAACAGGTCGCGCACGACCGCCGCTTCCGTCTCGTCCAGCCGCACGCCTGCCGGGTCGCGCGGCCGCTCCGGGTCGAGCCGGTAGCCGTAGGGCGACCGCGTCCAGGGCAGCAGCGTGCCGGCGCGCAGCTTGCGCAGGCGGCCGCGGCGCATGCGCTCGCTGATCAGGGTTCGCTCATACTCGGCCACGGCGCCGCGGATCTGCAGCAGAAGCTGGTCGTGCGGGTCGCGGCTCATCGGCCGATCCAGGAACACAACCTCCGCCCCGTGCTTCTGCAGCTCCTCGACCAGGAGCACCTGGTGCACGTAGTTGCGCGCCAGCCGGTCCGGCGCCGTGATCAGGATGCGGTCGAGCCTGGTACTCGCGGCGGCGTCGCGCAGGCGGTCGAGGCCGGACCGCCTGAGGGTCGCGCCGCTATAGCCATCATCGCGGAAGACACGATCCGGAACCAAGCTCCAGCCCTGTCCCGTAGCATGGGCGAGCAGGCGTTCGATCTGCTGCTCGGCGCTTTGCATCTGGGCTTGGCGCTGGGTCGAGACCCGGGCATAGGCGGCTACCTGCATGGCGGTTCTCCTCTGCTGCGCCCGCCGCGGTGTCGGCCTCGAGGACGCGCGGCTCCATCGCGGTCACAGGTAGGAGTACCTGATAGGCCTGATCCCACCGCCGCTCTGCCGCTGGGTGGCCGGTTTGGCGCCGCGCCACGGTCCATCGCCGCTGCTTCATGACCCACTCCGAGAGGGCAAGACCCTCCCAGAACAGCAGCCCCGTCAGCGCATGTCAGCCAACTCGTGTTCGACGCAGAACGGCGGCATGGCAGTGGCAGCCTGTCATGCCGGATGAGGCAGAATTTGTCGTTTGTGAACAGACCATCTTGGCGATGTCCAGCCCGATTGTAGTAGCCTGTCCCACGGACGCCTCCTTCAGGTGGTCGGTCAACACCTCCACCTTGGCACGTAGATGCCGTCGGGAGCGTCCACCCCATCACGGCTAAGCGGGCCGCGTGTGCGAGAGGAGAGGCGCCTATGAGCTTACCATCGATGGGTGTGGCCCGTGCGTTTCCCTCTCGCGAAGCGGAGATCGTCGCGATCGATTGCTACCCGGCTCGCCTGCCGTTGCTCAAGCCGCTCGTCATGGCGACGTACCGCATCGACGACGGCCCCGTCCTCTTCGTTCGCATCCGGTCACGCGGCGGTATCGACGGATGGGGGAAGCTCCCGCCAATCAGATCATGTCGGGAGAAACCCTGGAGGGGATGGCGGCTGTCATCCGAGGCTACATGGCGCCGCGCGTCATCGGGCGCTCGGCCCTGGATCGCGTGGCGTTGCTCCACGAGATCCGATTGGGCCTGCATGGCAACGGTGGAGCGCTCACCGCGATCGACCTCGCCCTTTTGGATCTCGTGGGGCGGTTGCTCGGCGTCGGCGCCGTCGAGCTTCTCGGAGGCGCCGCCCGGCGCCACGTGCAGCCGCTCTGGCTCGTCGGCGGTTCGGGCAACCCCGACAGCGATGTGGCGGATGCGGTGCGGCTCCACGAGCAGGGATCTCGCGCCTTCAAACTCAAGGTCGGGGTCGCGCCGGTCGAGACGGAAATCCGCTGCATGAGGACGCTGCGTGAGAGGCTCGGCGCCGGTGTCATGCTCGCCGCCGACGCCAACATGGGTTGGGATGTGGCCACCGCGATCCGTTTCGCGCAGGCGGTCGCGCCCTATGGCGTCGCCTTCCTGGAACAACCGACAAAGTCGGGTGACGTGGCTCGGATGGCGGCAGTGGCGGCCGCCTCGCCGATTCCGATCGGGGCCGACGAGAGCATCCACGGCACGGCGGACCTGCTCGCCCATACCAGGGCGAGGGCGATCGGCGGCGCCAGCCTGAAGACGATCAAGCTCGGCGGGGTGTCGGCCGTGGTTGCGGCGGGCGGCCTGTGCGAAGCCCTCGGGATGTCGGTGAACCTTGCCATGCTCATGGAGTCCAGCCTGGCGACGGCTGCCATGGTGCACGCCGCATGCGCCGTGCCGCAGGTCGCCTGGGGTCTCAGCCTCGGCCATCTTTGGCTCGCCGAGGACCCTGTGCGCGACCCGTTGGTCTGCCGGAACGGGATGATCGATTGCCCGACAGGCCCAGGGCTCGGCATCGAGGTGGACGAGCGCCGGATCGCGGCGCTCGTCCCGTGACGGCGCTCAGTTCGGGAGCGTGAAGGTTACCGCCTCGGGGCGCACTCCTCTCAGGATGTCTGCGTCGATGAACCTCTTGAGGTCAACCGGCTTCGCCAGCTTGCCCAAACCCTTGAGCTGGTCCTGGATGGTGACGAAATTCTCGATGGAACCCTGATCCAGGCGCACGTCGAAGCGCAGCTTGCCCATCAGCGTCGTGGTCAGTTCCTTGTCCAGCTTCAGGAAACTGGCGACGAGGGTGGCGGCCTTCGCCGGGTCGTTGTTGATGAGCTCGGTCGCCTCGACCATGGATCGCATGAAGGATGCGGCGACGGCCGGGTGCTTCTCCGCCCAGCCGCGGTTGACGTAGATGTAGACCCGCGGGCTCATGATGCCTTCGTTGCCCTGGATCAGCTTGGTGACCTGGACCGAGCTGACGGCGCGCGTCAGCCAGGGCTCCCACGACGTGAAGGCGTCGATGTCGCGTCGCTTCAGCGCAGCCACCATCTCGGGCGCCTCGACCTGCACGATCTTGTAGTCGCTCGGCTTGAGCTTGAGTATCTCGATCAAGGCGAGCCAGAACACCTCGCGTCCCGAGCCGCGGGCGACGCCGATCTTCTTGCCTTTGAGCTCCTCGATCGTGGCGACGTTCCGCCCGACCAGCCCATACCATTGCAGCATCAGGGCGCCTTCCGCCGCCACGACGACGTTGGGATCGATATTGTGGTTCTGGATGCCGGCCGCCTCCGCGCCGAAGGCGGACTGGACTTGGTTCTGGATCACGTAGGCGACCATGGCCGAGCCGCTGGGGCCGGTGTTCACCTGGACATCGAGACCGTTCTTCTCGAAGATTCCAGCGCTCTTGGCGACGTAGTAAGCCGAGAAGCTCGGGTCGACGCCGGTCGCGATCGTCATCTTGCTCGTCTGCGCCGACGCGTCTGATGCCTGCAACGCCAAGGCGAGACAGACCGCGAGGATGCCAAACCGTCTCATTGAAACCCTCCATGTTGCCGGTTTGAGGCCGGCGGTGATGTCGGCGCGAACGTCGCGCGGACGCGGCGACCTCGGTCAGGCCGTCGGCGAGAACCGGCGGGCGAACCGGAAGATTCCCCAGCGGAACAGGCGATCCGCGCCGAAGCCCAGCATGCCGAGGCAGAGCAGCGAGACAAATATCTCGTCGACGAGCATGTACATGCGCCCGTTCCACAGCATCACGCCGAGACCTTCGTTCGCCGAGATCATCTCGGCCGCCACGATCGTGGTGAACGCGTTCGCCATGGCGAGGCGCATGCCGGTGAGGATGAATGGAACCGTCGCCGGCAGGCCGACATAGGCGAAGATCTGCCAGCGATCGGCGCCTAGCGCCTGAGCGGCCCGGATCTTGTTCGGGGCGATCGAGGTCACCCCCGCCGCCGTGTTGAGGATCACGATGAACACGGTCGTGTAGATGATAAGGAAAATTGTAACTGCCCAGGTAGGACCCATCGGACAGCGGCTTGACACGGGACTCGCGGCGTGAGTCAAGCTCTCCCTGTCGCCGTCCCCGGATCCCGAACCCAGTGCCGATGGTTGTGTGCTTCCCACCGCTGCTGCGGCGCCC
>JBBSIT010000449.1:0-4566 GCA_038231995.1 Acetobacterales bacterium
CTGCCCGGTCAACGAGATCTCCTATCTCGCCTGGGCCGGCGGCAGCGTGGGGAGCATGAACCCCGGGGCGCGCGGGCGCGGCGGCGAGCTGAAGCGCCAGCTCGTGCGCGCCGCCCTGGCCGCCACCCACGCCTTGCGCGAGGCGGCGCCGGGCGCGCGCGTGCTCGCCATCGACCCGGTGCTCCATGTCGTGCCGGGCCGCGGCCAGGGCGCCCGCGCGGCGGCGGCCTATAACCGCGCGCAGTTCGAGGCCTGGGACATGCTGTCCGGGCGCCTGCATCCCGAGCTGGGCGGCGGCCCGGACATGCTCGACGTGGTTGGGGCGAACTACTACTGGAACAACCAGTGGGTGCACCGGGGCCGGGCGCTGCCGTTGTCCGACCTGCGCCGGCGCCCGCTGCACGAACTGCTCGCCGCGCTGCACGCGCGCTACGGTCGGCCGCTGTTCCTGGCCGAGACGAGCATCGAGGGCGACCGGCGCGCCGAGTGGCTCTGCCATGTAGGCGAGGCGGTGCGGACCGCGCTGCGCGCCGGGGTGCCGGTGGAGGGCGTATGCCTCTATCCCGTGCTGTCGCATCCCGGCTGGGGCAACGGCCGCCTCTGCGCAAACGGCCTGCTCGAATTGCACCCGCGCCACGGGCTGCGGCCGGTGCACGCGCCCCTCGCCGCCGAGCTGCGGCGCCAGCAGCGCCTGTTCGGGAAGCTGTTCACGGGCGAGACTGGCGATCCGAGCTGACGAGTTCGCGAGATCACTCGCCCTTACCGCTGCGTTAACGGCTGGTACACCTGCTTTCGGGTCTGGTGGCGCCGGGCGCCGCCGCACGTGGCGCCAGGGAGGACACCATGAGCACGCCCGTTGCGCCGCACGCAGATCCGCAGACCAGCCTCGGCCCTGGCCTGGAGGGCAGCGGCCTCGCCGACGGCCATTTCCGCGAGGTCGTCCGCCTCGTGCGCCTGCTGCCGGGGCGGTGGCTCATCGAGCGGTGCGAGGACGACCTCGGCATCGTCTCCGTCCTGCTGGTGCAGGACGTCGAGGGCGCGGGCGGCCTGATGTTCGCCCTGTTCCGGTTCGCGCACGAGTTCTACCTCGATCTCTGCCAGGGCAGCTGCTTCCAGCCCCTGGGCGAGTTCGAGACGGTCACGCACGCGATGGCCCAGGTGATGAGCCACGTGCTGCACGGGCTGCCCCGGGTTGGCCAGGGTAGGGCAGCGGGCGAAGGAAAGCACTGAACACCCTCTCCGCACCGAGCCGCCGCTCCATGGCGTCCGCTTCTCCAGCACTACGGCGCTGAACATCCGGCCGGCACACGCCCGTGGGCGTGATGCGGGATTGCGCGCTATGATCGCGCGGAGGAGCAGGAGCGAGCCATGGACACGATCACCCCCACGCCGCCGCTGGGAGCGGCAAGCGACCTTGCCTCGATCTCCGTGCAGATCTGGGACGCCAAGTACCGGCTGAAGCACCTGGATGGCACGCCGGTCGACCGGACCATCGAGGATAGCTGGCGCCGGGTGGCGTGCAGCCTGGCCGCGGCGGAGACGGACCCGGCGGCGTGGGAGGGGCGGTTCTACGCGGCGCTGGAGGACTTCCGCTTCCTGCCGGCCGGCCGCATCCTCTCCGGCGCCGGCAGCGACCGGCGGGTGACGCTGTTCAACTGCTTCGTCATGGGCGACATCGAGGACGACCTCGGCAGCATCTTCGCCCACCTGCGCGAGGCGGCGCTGACCATGCAGCAGGGCGGCGGCATCGGCTACGACTTCTCCTCGCTGCGGCCGAAGGGCGCCCCCGTGAAGGGCGTCGGCTCCGACGCGTCGGGGCCGCTGTCGTTCATGGACGTATGGGACGCCATGTGCCGCACGATTATGTCGGCCGGCGCGCGGCGCGGCGCGATGATGGCGACGCTACGCTGCGACCACCCCGACATCGAGGCCTTCGTCGCCGCCAAGCGCGAGCCCGGGCGGCTGCGCAACTTCAACCTCTCCGTACTCGTCACGGACGCCTTCATGGCGGCGGTCGGGGCCGACGCCGACTGGCCGCTGGTGTTCGCGGGCACGACCTACCGCACCATCCAGGCGAAGGCGCTGTGGGACGCCATCACGCGGGCGACCTACGACTACGCCGAGCCCGGCGTGCTGTTCATCGACCGCATCAACGCCCGCAACAACCTGGCCTACTGCGAGACCATCCACTCGACCAACCCCTGCGCCGAGCAGCCGCTGCCGCCCTACGGCGCCTGCCTGCTCGGCTCGATCAACCTCGCGCGCCTGGTGCGGGACCCCTTCACGCCGGAGGCCCGGCTCGACGAGGCGGAACTGGCCGAGCTGGCGGGCGTCGCGGTGCGCATGATGGACGACACCATCGACGTGTCCGGCTTCCCACTGGAGAAGCAGAAGCGCGAGGCGCTGGCCAAGCGCCGGATCGGCCTCGGCATGACCGGGCTGGCCGACGCCCTGATGATGGTGGGGCTGCGCTACGGCTCGCCCGAGGCGGCCGAGCACGCCGGCGACTGGGCGCGGCAGATAAACATCGCCGCCTACGTCGCATCCGCCCACCTGGCGCGGGAGAAGGGCACCTTTCCCCTGTTCGACCACGACGCCTACCTCGCCGGCGAGACCGTGCGCGGCCTGGACGAGGACGTCCGCGACCTGATCGCGCAGCACGGCATCCGCAACGCCCTGCTGACCTCGGTGGCGCCCACGGGGACCATCTCGCTCGTCGCCGACAACGTGTCCTCCGGCATCGAGCCGGTGTTCGCGCTCAGCTACGTCCGCCGCGTGCGCGAACCCGATGGCTCGACCCGGGAGGAGGAGGTGACCGACCACGCGGTGCGGCTGTTCCGCGCCAGGTTCGGCCCGGATGCGAGGCTGCCGGAGCACTTCGTCACCGCCCAGGACCTGACGCCGGCCGAGCACGTGCGCATGCAGGCGGCCGTGCAGCGCCACGTGGACAGCGCGATCTCCAAGACGGTCAACGTGCCCGAGGATATCGGCTTCGAGGCGTTCCAGCAGGTCTATCTCGACGCCTACCGCAGCGGCTGCAAGGGCTGCACCACCTACCGGCCGAACGCCATCACCGGCTCCGTGCTGGAGGTGAGGGCGCCCGCCCCGGCGGCCGCCCTGACGCCAGGCGAGCTCATGGTGCGCTCGGAGACGCTGGCCGGCGTCACCTACAAGCTGCGCTGGCCGGACAGCGAGCACGCGATGTACGTGACCATCAACGACATCGAGCAGGACGGCGTGCGCCGGCCGTTCGAGGTGTTCGTGAACTCGGCCAACCTGGAGCACTACGCCTGGGTGGTGGCGCTGACGCGCATGATCAGCGCGGTGTTCCGCCGCGGCGGCGAGGTCGCCTTCGTGGCGGAGGAGCTGAAGCAGGTGTTCGATCCGCGCGGCGGCCAGTGGAGCCAGGGCCGCTACGTGCCGTCGCTGGTGGCGGCCCTCGGCGACATCATCGAGCGGCACATGACCGACACCGGCTTCCTGGCGCGATCCGAGGCCGCCGCCGCTCCGGCGGCCCGTCCCGCTCCCGCCGGCCCGCATGTCGGCCCGCTCTGCCCGAGATGCAGCCAGCCCGGCCTCGTCAAGGAGGCCGGCTGCCTGACCTGCCTGCATTGCGGCTGGTCGAAGTGCAGTTAACCTAGCTCCCGCTTCACGAACCGGCCTGCCTGCATGATGACGGGAATGCGGGCGCCCTGGCCTTCCAGCAGGCTCCAGTCGCGCAGCGGGTCGTCGTCCACCACCAGCAGGTCGGCGTCTGCGCCGGGTTCGATGATGCCGGCCCGGCCCTTCAGCCCGCACAGCTCCGCGGCCACCGTCGTCGCGCAGCGCAGCACGTCCAGCGCCGGCAGCACCCGGGCGCGCAGCGCGAACTCGCCGGACTGGTGCCGGTGCATCTCGCCCAGCAGGTCCGACCCGTAGGCCATCGGCAGCCCGGCCGCCTGCATGACCGCGAGCGAGTCCAGCCCGGCCTGCCGCACCGTCTCGATCTTGGCCACGCTGTCCGCCCGCAGTCCCAGCGACGCGCCCTCGACCGCCAGCCGCTCGTAGGTGATCAGCGTCGGCACCGCGTAGCACCCGGCGGCCGCGGCCAGGGCAGCGGTGTCCGCCGCGATCAGGTTGCAGTGCTCCAGCGAATGCACCCCGCACTCCACCGCGCGGCGGATCGCGGCGTCGGTATACAGGTGCGCCGACACGTAGGTGCCGCTGTTCGCCGCTTCCTCCACCGCCGCCGTCAGCTCGTCGCGGGAGAACTGCAGCATGTGGATGGGGTCGGTCGGAGAGGCGATGCCGCCATTGGCCATCACCTTCACGAAGTCCGCCCCGGCCCGCAGCTCCTCCCGCGCGGCCAGGCGCACCGCCTCCACCCCGTCGCACAGCCGGCCCATCGCGCCGACCCGGTGCTCGAACGGCGCGCGGTCGTCGGCGCGGGGGCGCATGTCGCAGTGCCCACCCGTCTGGCTCAGCGCCTTGCCAGAGATCACGAGCCGCGGCCCAGCCACGACTCCCGTCTCCACCGCCTGCACCAGCCCCAAATCGGCGCCGCCCACGTCGCGCACGGTGGTGAAG
>JBBSIT010000450.1:0-4564 GCA_038231995.1 Acetobacterales bacterium
GCCCCCGACGCGCTGCCCGCGCTGATCCGCAGCGTGCATGCAGCCCTCGCTGGCGTCGACCAGCCGACGGCCCCGGCGCCCGCCGACCGGCCGCTGCCGGCGGTGCCGATCAAGCGGTCGGTGTTCCCCGACTACATCGTCTGCCTCGAGGACGGGGCGAAGATGAAGATGCTCAAGCGCTACCTGCACAAACGCTTCGACCTCACGCCTGAGCAGTATCGCGAGCGCTGGGGCTTGCCGCGGGACTACCCCATGGTGGCGCCCAGCTACGCCGCGCGCCGCTCGACGCTCGCCAAGCAGCTCGGGCTCGGCCGCAGGCCGGCCCCTGAGCCGGCCCCGCCTGCGAAGAAGCGGGGCCGCCCGCCGAAGGTGCGGCCAGAGGCGAGCCCGGCTGCACCGGGGGCAGAGACGACCAAGGCGTAACGCGGAGGGGTGCCGCCCGGGCACGACGCCTCGTGCCCGTCCCGCGTGGGCGGTTTTCGGGAGTTCCGGCTGCAGCACGGCGACGGCGACCAGTCGCCAGCAATGCTGTGCGGTAGGACCGTGCAACTTGACGCGTATCGGCCGGACCGAGCACGGTCCGGCCGGCGCCGGCCTAGCAGGAACTTCGGCAACCGCGATCCGTTTCGCGCTGTGCGGTCATATGCCGCCCGATTGACGTCCCGGTAGCCCGATCGCCGGAGCCGCCTCCGTGGAGCCATATCGTCGCGCTGCCTGCGCTGTCAGCCTTCCTCATGGAAAGGGTCGTTTCATGGCAACCAACACACGCCGTTCTTCCGCGCATTCCAGCCTCGCAGTCGTCCTCCTCGCCAGCCTCGCGCTGGGAGCCTGTGCCGTTGAGCAACCGCAATCCACGGTGTCGCCAGGCCTGGAAACCGGCATCAGGTCGTCGAACGGCGGCGGCGCGCGCGCCCTCGGCAATGTGCCGAACGTCGGCGTCACCACCCAGACCGCACCGACGCGCTACTGAGGCAGGAGCCTATCGGGCTCGCCGCTGCGCGCCTTGGCATAGGCGTCGGGCCAGCCTTCAGGACTGGCCCGACGCCAGGGCTTACGGTCCAGGCGCCGCCGCGTCGCGCGGCAGATCGAGCGGCTGCGCGGTGCTCGTCACACCCGTCATCCGAGGAAGCGAATGGCTGCCGAGCACTTCACCGTCCTGGGTGAGCGGTTCGGGCGCCTGTTCACGCCGACGGCCAATGTCGTGCGGCTGTTCAACGGCGCGCAATGGGCCGAGAGCCCGGCGTTTCTCCCGCTCGGCCGCTTCCTCATGTTCTCGGACGCGCCCAACGACCGGGTGATGCGCTACGACGAGTGCAACGGGCAGACGGCGGTGTTCTGCGCCCCGCCGCGTGACGCGGACGGAGCATGACGGCTCGATCTGGTTCACCGACCCGACCTACGGCATCGAGAGCGACTACGAGGGCGACCGCGCGGCCAGCGAGATCGGCGCGTCGCAGGTCTATCGCATCGACCCGGCCGACGGCTCGGTCCGCGTGGTAACGCGGGATTTCGTGCAGCCGAACGGCCTCGCCCTCTCGCCCGACGAGCGCCGCCCGTATGTCGCCGACACGGGCCGCACGCACGTCCCCGGCGGCCCGCGCATATCCGCGTCCTCGACGTGTCCGAGGGCGGCGCCCTCACGGGCGGCGCGGTCTTCGCCGGCTGCACCGCGGAGCTGTTCGACGGCTTCCGCATCGACGAGGCCGAGCGCGTGTGGACCAGCGCCTCCGACAGGGCGCATTGCTACGATCCCGACGGGATCCTGATCAGCAAGGTCAACGTGCCGGAGGTGGTCGCCAACGTCTGCTTCGGCAGGCCGAAGCGCAACGTGCTGCATATCTGCGCCACGACGTCGCTCTACGCCGTGCGATTGTTCATCAGCGGGCACAAGACATTCTGACCCGAACGGGCCGAAGCAACCGCCGGGCACCGAAACCCGGTTGCCTCGGAATGACCAAACGAGAAGCAACTGCTCTGCACAACTGCTCTCGCCCTTGCCGTCATCGCGGCGGCCGGCCCTCTGACCCAGCCGCCGGCACAGCGTTGCCGGGACGGCCGCCGAGCAACTGCTTATCCAATTGCTCGACTTGCCCGTTCAGCGCCTTCTGCTGCGATGGGCCCGGCGCAACGCCCGCAGCGCGCACGCGGCGTTGCACCCCCGTGCGCGTGGGCTGGTGATGGCGCCAGCCCCAGGTGTTGCCCTCGCGCGCCGGGGTTTGCGCCCGTCCCATTGCGAGGACGAACAGCATGAGCAACGCGAACGCCGCCGTCGTGCGGTGGATGGATCCAGACAGGGGCACCAGCGTCGCTCCCGCATATCGTTCGCAGAAACATGGGCCGCGCGCGGACCCGTCCAAGCCCCTCCATTGAGCGTCTTGCGTCCCAGCTGGGATGCGAAGCTCCTCTAATTGCCATGTTGCAGAACATTGTTGGGAGCCAGTTGGATAGGCTATTGTCTGGCCCGCTCGCCGGGTCACGCAGCTGGCGGCCGCCTCTGGACAAGGGCGGCCCCTGCTGCACATCCACCCGACCGCCCGTGCCACCCGCGCCGGGATCACCCGCTCAGGTGAACCCGCCAAGGGCCAGGGCGCCTTCCGCGGCTACGGCCTCGGCTTCGTCCACATCGCAATCCCGCACCGGCCCCAGCTGCAAACCAGCGACTGCATGGCGTTGCGCCCGGCCATGAAGTCAGCCGGCCCTCCGCAGTCCTCCGGCGGGCAGGCGCCGTCGCCAGCCATGCATCGCGGGAGGGCCTTGCCCGGCTCCGCATCCAACCGGTTCCCCTCGATCCTGACCTAGTGCCGCCACGGGATGTTCAGGCCGTAGCCGTACTCGTAGGTGAACCCGGCGCCACGGCGCAGCTGCAGCGCCGCCAGGGTCACCTCGGGCGAGGACGCCGACACCTCCCAAGACCCGTAACGGCGGGAGCGGGGACAGAACTGGTAGAGAGGTGGATGCCCTCCCACCCCATCGCGACCCGGATCACGCCGTGCAGCTCGCGCAGGGTACAGGTGCTCGGCGCCAGCACGCGCCGCCACACCATCGGGCTGATCCCGAGCAGCCACACCTTGACCTGCACGATCTCGACGGCATCGGCCGCGGACGGGGCGGCTTCGACGACCGGTCTGGTTTGCTTCGAGGCTCGCGTCACCCAGCCAGCTTATCGCCGATCGCCCCTCACCGTCGCGGGCGCCCCAGACATCCTGATGGTCCCCACCTACTATCGCTGGCGTTCCGAGCATGACGGGCTGAAGCTGGACCAGGTGAAGCGCTTGAGGGTTCTGGAGCAGGAGAACGGCCGCTTACGCCGGAGGTCACCGTGCCGAACAGGCCGACACCGCCCGGCCGCACAGGTCCGGCCGGGTGAGATCGGCCGCCAGCCGCCGTGCTGCACTGCCATTGCGCCCGGATCAATCGGTGGGGGCTGGTCAACTCCTTCAGCCATCGGCTGGTCGCTCCGCATGAACGCGTTCATGGGGGTGTCAGGCTGCCATCCAACACGCTCCCTGCGCTGACGAGGTTATCGATCTCGTCTGCTGGCATGCCGAGTGCGGTCAGGATTTCCCGGCTGTGCTGGCCAAGCGTGGGGGGCAGCCGCGAGAGGCTGGTCGCGCCCGCTGACGACCGCACGGGAGAGCCGATCAGGCGGATGCGACCTTCCGTCGGGTGGTCGAGCACCGTGAACATCTCGACGGCCTCAAGGTGGGGATCCTGCAGGAGGTCCTCGGGACTCAGCACCTCGCCGAACAGGATATCAGCCGCGAGCAGGTCAGCGACCCATTCCTTGGTGGTGCGGCCCGGCATCGCGTCCGCGATCAGGCCATACAGCTCCTGCAGGCGCGCATTGCGCTTGACGGGATCGGCAAGCTCGGCATCTCCCGCGAGATCATCCCGTCCGATCAGCTTGAAGAAGCGATGCCATTGCGCCGTCGTGTAGGGCAGGACGCAGAGGTAGCCATCGCGGGTCGCGTAAGGGCGTCGCATCGGATTGATGATGCGGCTGTAGCCCGAGTCTCCAAGGGACGGAACGTAGGCGAGACCTCCGAGATGTTCGGGCAGCACGAACGCGACCATCGCTTCGAACATCGGAACTTCAATGTATTGGCCTTGGCCCGTTCTCATCCGGTGAATGATCGCAGCCATCACCGCGGTGGCAAGCGTGAGGCCGACCGCCTTGTCGGCGACCACGGACGCCGCGAGCTGGGGCGATCCCGTCGCCCGTCCTTGCAAGTTCACCAGGCCGGACATCGCTTGGATGGTGTCGTCGGCCGCCGGCCGCCCGGCATACGGCCCGCGTTCGGAAAACCCATAGGCCGCGCAGTAGATGATCGCCGGGTTGATCGCGCGAAGGGTCTCGTAGTCGAGCGCGAGCCCCGTCATCGCAGCGGGCCGCACATTCGAGACTAAGATGTCGGCGCCGGCGATCAGCCGTCGGAACGCCTCTCGCGTTGCCGGCGCCTTCAGGTCGATCGCCAGGCTTCGCTTGTTCCGGTTGAGCTGTAGGAAGACGTGGCCCATCCCGGCCGACTTCGTGGGCAGCGTGTTGCGGAACGGGTCGCCCGAC
>JBBSIT010000451.1:0-4552 GCA_038231995.1 Acetobacterales bacterium
CCGCAACCCTTACGTCACAGGGGGTGAGCAATTACCATCTCTGCGCCCGCGTGACGACGCTCGAGCTAGAGGAGGCTTTGCAGGCCCTCTTATTCCGAAGCGACGTACGGGCTAACATAGTCGAACGTCCGACCAGTGCCCAGTCCGTTGATCTCTTCGGAGCGATTCTAGGCAGATTGGCAATCTCCTATTCAGGGAAACAGTTGCTATTCGAGCGAGATATTTTCCGGAGTTTTATGCGAGAGATCAACTCGGTAGGTGGATTTAAGTTGCTTGACTGCCTCAGTGCGACGCAGCTAGAATCTATCCTTGACAGCATCCTCGTTGAGAAGCTTGAGTTGGTGACGCTCTGATCCGAGGATCATTACATGCTTTGCGCAACCCGCCTCGGCGAGCGGCCACAACCTTTTATGCGGAGCTCCTATTGTTAATCGGCCACCACTAGGCATCATGTGAATGGAAGCTGCCCCGAGGTTGGTAGGTGACGGTAGGATGCTTTCGGTCCTAAAAGGAGCACCAGATTCCTAATCTGGGGGCCGTGGGTTCGAATCCCGCCGGGGACAGACCTTCCCCCATCAGGAACCGCCCTTGACCGATCTCTGGCGCCTCTCCGCGACCGACCTCGCCGCCCGCATCCGCCGCCGCGAGGTGTCCGCCCGCGAGGCGGCCGAGTTTGCGCTCGCCCGGCTCGACGCCGTGAACCCCGCGATCAACGCCGTCGTGGAGCACCGGCCCGCCGACGTGCTGGCCCAGGCCGACGCAGTGGACCAGGTGATCAGCCGCGGCGAGGACCCGGGCGTGCTCGCCGGCGTGCCCGTCACGGTCAAGGTCAACACCGACCAGGCCGGCTACGCCACCACCAACGGCCTCGTCCTGCAACGCAACCTGGTGGCGCAGGCGAACAACCCCGTGGTGGACAACCTTCGCCGCGCCGGCGCCGTGATCCTCGGCCGCACCAACACGCCCGCCTTCTCGCTGCGCTGGTTCACCGACAACCTGCTGCACGGCGCCACGCGCAACCCGCGCGACCCGGCGCTCACGCCCGGCGGCTCCTCCGGCGGCGCTGCTGCCGCGGTGGCCGCGGGAATCGGCCATCTCGCGCACGGCACCGACATCGCCGGGTCGATCCGCTACCCCGCCTATGCCTGCGGCGTGCACGGGCTGCGGCCGACGCTCGGCCGGGTGGCGGCCTACAACGCGTCCGGGCCGGACCGCACGATCGGGCCGCAGCTCATGGCCGTCTCCGGTCCGATCGGCCGCACCATCGCCGACCTGCGCGCCGGCCTCGCCGCCCTGGCCGCGCCCGATGCGCGCGATCCTTGGTGGGTGCCGGCGCCGCTGGAAGGGCCGCCCACGCCGCGCCGGGCAGCACTCTGCCTGCGTCCCGGCGGATTGCAGATCGTGCCGGAGGTTGAGGCCGCCCTGGTCGACGCGGCGCGGCGGCTCGAAGCGGCGGGCTGGACCGTCGAGCCGGTGGAGGACACGCCGTCGCTGCGCGAGGCCACGGAGCTGCAACTGCGGCTCTGGCTGGGCGACGGCTTCGCCGGCCTAGCGGACTCGGCCCGGCGGGAGGGCGACCCGGGCGCGCTCGCGCTGATTGAGGCGTTCCGCGCCACGGCCGAGGCGCTGGAGCCCGACGTGATCGCCCGCACCCTGGTCCGCCGCGCCACGCTGACGCGCGAGTGGCTGCTGTTCCTGGAGCAGCACCCCGTGCTGCTGCTGCCAGTCTCAGCCGAGCTGCCCTTTCCCGACGGGCTCGATCTGCAGGGCGAGGCGGGGTTCCGCCGCGTCTGGGAGGCGCAGCTCACGCAGACCGGGTTGCCGTTGATGGGGCTGCCTGGGCTGACCGTCTCCACCGGGATGGTCGGTCGCGCGCCGGTCGGCGTGCAGCTCGTTGCCGGGCGGTATCGCGAGGATTTGTGCCTGCTGGCGGGTGAGGCGATTGAGGCGGGTGGGATTCCGTTGGCGCCGGTTGATCCGGTTTAAGGGGCTGGCGTCATCAACTGAACTCGGGCGGCTCTGGCCGTTAGGGGGTGCTTCCTTGCGAGTTGCATAGCGTCACTTGTGGAAAGCGGGCTGCCGAGGGCACAGGGTTTCGAAGGCAGGGAATGGAACTCACGAAGTCGGCTCTTCAGGCCCTCCGTCTCAACCTGACCGAGCCCCGCACGCCTACGGCGCTGAAGGCTTTCTGCGATAAGTTAAGGCTTGAGACCAGCGGGAAGGTCTTTTTCAACAAGGGCGGTCTGTCGTTCATCCGCGAAGCGATTATCGCTGCCGACTTCGGCGCGATACGCGGTGCTTCGCTCGTCCGGCTGGTTCCCGAGGTCGAGAGACGCCCGTACTTCGAGCTGATCTTCCCCGATCGGACGGAGCGCTTCGAGCAGGTGGAGGCTGACAGGGACGGGCGGCGTAGGGGTGACGACTACGAAGCTCTGGCACAGATGCCAACCTGCTACGTGCATCACGTTGAAGTACCATCGCAAGAAGAGGTGATCGAGATTGTAAGAAGAACGGCACGCAAGAAGGCAAAGCCTTATCCAGCTGGAACCCGGCTTCTGATTTACCTCAACCTTCCCCGCTTCCCATCCGACGAGTGCCTTTTGGCGAGCTTTCCCGAGGCCATCAGCGAGGCTTGCCCTTTCTTCTCCGCTATATGGATTACGTGGCAAGGTATCCCGCATCAGGTCTGCTCGGCTTCCTGACCCGGCCCGGCTCCGGGTTCAGATGTCGATTTCCGTCAATTTGCGGGAGGTCGCAGGAGACCCCTAGGCGTTGTTGCGTGGACCGTAGGAACGTTCACGGCCAGGCCCCGCACACGTTTCCTTGCAGCGGAGCGGCCCCAGCGCGGTTGACAGCGCAGCCCGTGCGCCACAGCCTCCCCGCAACGAAATGACTGGGGAACACATGCGCAAGCTGCTGATGGCCGGAGTCTGCGTCGGCGCTATGGCGCTGCCCGGCGCCGCCAACGCCCGCGTCACCGCGCTGCACATCCTCGCCGAGGAACCCTTCGCCGAGGGCGCATCGTTTGGCGCCGCCGGCCCCTATGTCCGCGTCCGCGCCACCGCCCATGGCGAACTCGACCCGGCGGCGCCGGCCAACGCGGGCATCGCCGGGCTCGCGACCGCCCCGCGCAACGCAGCCGGCATGGTCGAATACGACGCGGACGTGTTCATCCTGCGCCCGGCCGACCCGGCGCGCGGCGCTGGCGTCCTGCTCTATGACGTGACCAACCGCGGCAACAAGTTCCTGATGACCTGGATCAACGACGCGCCCGACACCCCCGGCAACACCGGCGCCAACAACCCGCGCACCGCCGTGGACGCCGGCAACGCCTTCAGCTTCCGGCGCGGCTACACCATGGTCTGGTCGGGCTGGCAGCCCTAGGCGCTGGCGGACGGCCTGCTCACCATCCGAGTGCCGGTCATGACCGACAACGGCGCACCTGTCGTACGCCGCATCCGCAACGAGATCCAGGCCGGCACCCGCGGCCCCGACAAGGTCGAGAGCGCAAAGCTGCCCTATCCCGCCGCCCGTATGGACAACGCCCGCCTGACCGTCCGCGCCCGGCAGGACGACCCGCGCTAGGACATCGCGCCCGGCTCCTGGGAGTTCACCGACGCGAACACCATCCGCCTCCTGCCGGCCGGCACCCTGTTCCAGCCGCGTTACATCTACGATCTCTGGTATGACGCGACCGCCCCGCGCGTCGCCGGGATCGGTTTCGCCGCCACGCGCGACCTGGTGTCCTACCTGCGCGCCGAGGGCTCGCCCACGCCGGGCATCCGGCACACCATGGCCATGGGCGTGTCGCTGAGCGGGCACTTCCTGCGGCACTTCCTCGATCTCGGCATGAACCGGGACGAGGGCGGCCGGCGCGTGTTCGACGGTGTGCTCGCCCACATCTCCGGCGCCGGCAAGGTGTTCGCCAACGAGCCGTTCGCCATGCCGTACCGCACCGCGACGCAGCACGAGGACCGCTATTACCCGGAGGTCTGGTTCCCCTACGGCGCCGCCTCCGCCGCCGCCCCCGCGAGCGGCCGCGCCGGCAGCCTGTTGCACGGCGACGGCAGCGACCCGGTGCTGATCGAGACCAACACCTCGACCGAGTACTGGCAGAAGGCCGCCTCCCTGATCCACACCGACCCGAACACCGGCGCCGAGGCCGCCCTGCCGCCCACGGCGCGCGCTTACCTGATCGCCGGCACCCAGCACGGCGGCCGCGCCGGCACGCCGGGCACGCCGGGCGCCTGCGCCAACCCGCGCAACGTAAGAAAAAGTGCCTCGACCGCTTGGGGCGTGAGCACGGACGTGGGCTCGTCCATGATGAGCAACTGCGGACCCTGCAACAGGCAGCGCACGATTTCGACCCGCTGGCGCTCTCCCACTGACCTGGAATGCACGGGACGATCCGGTAGCAGGGGTAATCCATAACGCGCCGACACTGCTTCGATACGCCTACCCAATCCCGCACTCGCCTTGGCCGAATCGAGTGCCAACGCGATGTTCTCGGTCACGGTAAGAGACTCGAACAGCGAAAAATTCTGAAACACCA
>JBBSIT010000452.1:0-4540 GCA_038231995.1 Acetobacterales bacterium
GGGCTGATCGAGAGGATCTCGATCTCGGCGCCCTCGCGGGAGCGCAGCAGGCCGGACCAATCGGTCTGCACCTCGCACCACAGGCGCTCGGCCGGGCGGCGGCGGACGAAGGTGCCCTTGGCGCGGTAGCGGTCGATCAGCCCGTCCGCCTCGATCTGGTCCAGCGCCTGGCGGATGGTGGCGCGTGCCACGCCGTACTCGGCCGCGAGCTCGTCCACCGTGGGGATGCGCCCGCCCGGCGCCCAGACCCCGGCCTCGATCCGCCGGCGGAATAGGGTCGCGAGCTGGATGTAACGGGAAACGGTGCTGCGCGTGAGATCCACCGACCCGCGATGGGTGGGGGCGGCGTTCGAAACGTTGTTCATGCGTTCCCCCTTCGGGTCACTCTCGGACGGCCGGCGCTGGACTCGCCCGGCGCTTAGGACATATATCTAGACCATAAATACAATCTGCCCAAGGCAGCAGCGGAGGGGACGGACATGCCCGAACGACACCACCGCCGGTGGGCCCTGGCCGGCCTGCTCGCGCTGCTCGCCGCACCCTGCGCCGCCGCGGACCCGGCGCTCGTCGCCGCCGCCCGGAAGGAAGGCGCCGTCACCTGGTATTCCGGCCTGATCGTGAACCAGGTCGTCCGTCCGCTGGTTGACGGGTTCGAGAGAACCTATCCCGGGATCAAGGTCCAGGCCTCCCGCCTGCCCAGCGGCGAGGCCGCGCTCAAGATCATGAACGAGGCCCGCGCCGGCAAGCCGCAGGCCGACGTGTTCGACGGCACCGCCGTCACTTTCCGCCTCGCCGCCGCCGGCGTCATCGAGCGCTACAAGCCCGAGGCCGCGCGCAGCTTCCCCGAGGGCGCCCGCGACGCGAACGGCGACTGGACCGCGCTCAACATCTACGTCCTGACCCCCGCCATCAACACCGAGATGGTGAGCGACGCCGAGGCGCCCAAAACGCTGCAGGACCTGCTGGACCCGAAATGGCGCGGCCGGATCGCCTGGACCAACGACCCCACTACTGCCGGGCCGCCGGGCTTCATCGGCAACGTGCTGACCAGCATGGGGCAGGAGGCCGGCATGGCCTACCTCAAGCGCCTGGCGGAGCAGCGCATCGTCAACGTGCCTGCGTCGCAGCGCGTGGTGCTCGACCAGGTGATCGGCGGCCAGTACCCGCTCGCGCTGATGACGTTCAACTATCACTCGGTCATCAGCGCCAAGGACGGCGCGCCGGTGCGCTGGCTGCCCATGCAGCCGGCCGTCGAGGTGCCGAACCCCGTCGGCCTGATCCGCAACGCGCCGCACCCCAACGCCGCCCGGCTGCTGATCGAGTACGTGCTGTCCGAGGAGGGGCAGCGCGTGCTGCGGGACGCGAACTACCTCCCGGCCAACCCGGCCGTCCCCCCGCTCGACCCGGCGCTCACCCCCGCCGGCGGGCATTTCGCCGCCACGCTGATCACGCCGGAGACCACGGCCAACAAGCTCGATGAATGGACCGCGATCTACAACGAGCTGTTCAAATGAACCCGGCGCCCACCGCGCTCGCGGCGGGCGCCCCCATCCGTCCCCTAGGCCACAGGCTGGCGCGCTGGGCCGGGCCGACCGGACCGCTCTCGCTCGCGACCGGCCTGGTGCTGGCCGCCCTCGTGCTGCCGCCGCTGGCCGTGCTGCTGCAGGTCAGCCTGACCACCGTGAACCCCGACGGCTCGCCGGGCGCGCTGACGTTCGAGCACTATGCCCGGCTGTTCGCCGATCCCGCGCTGTATCGCAGCGCCTGGAACTCCCTGCTGTTCGCCAGTTTCGCCACCCTGGTCTCCCTACTGTTCGGCGGCGTGCTGGCCTGGGTGGTGGAGCGCACCAACGCGCCGATGAAGGGGCTTGCCTACCTCACGGCGATCATCTCGATGGGCACGCCGTATATCCTGTACGTGACGGCCTGGCTGTTCCTGTTCGGACGCGCCGGGCCGTTCAACGACTGGTATCGCAGCCTCTCCGGCAGCACCGGCATCCTGTTCAACCCCTATTCGCTATGGGGCATGATCCTGGTGGAGGGGTTCCTGTGGTCGCCCCTCGTGTTCCTGCTGCTCTCCGCCACGTTCCGCGCCGCCAATGCCGAGATGGAGGAGGCGGCGCGCATGAGCGGCGCCTCGATCCTCGATACGGTCTGGCGCATCTCGCTCCGGCTCGCCTGGCCGGCGATCCTGGCGATGGCGCTGTTCGTGTTCATCCGCAACCTCGAATCGTTCGACGTGCCCGTGCTGATCGGCACGCCGGGCCGCATCAACTTGCTGACGACGGACATCTACCTCGCCACCAAGGAGGTCCCGCCGCTGCTGGGCCACGCCAGCGCGTTCTCGGTGGTGATGATCGGCATCGTCGGCGTGCTGCTGCTGCTGTATGGGCGGGTGTCCCGCAGCGCGGAGCGGTATGCGAGCGTCACGGGCAAGGGTTTCCGGCCCCGGCCGTTCGACCTCGGGCGGGCGCGCTGGGCGGGCGGCGCGCTGATCGGGTTCAACTTCGTCATCATCCTGGGCCTGCCGCTCGTGGCGCTGCTGTGGACCTCGCTCACGCCGTTCGCCCGGCCGATCCGGCTGGCGGCCGTGCCGTCCCTCACGCTGAAGAACTACCGCGCGGTGTTCGGCGTGGCCTCCTACCTCGATCTCGCCGTCAACACGCTGCTGGTGGCGGCGGGCGCGGCGACGGCGGCGGTGCTGATCACCCTGTGCGCCGCCTGGATCGCGGCGCGGCGCCGGGCCGGGGGCACGGCGCTGGACCAGCTCGCCACCTTGCCGCTGGTGTTCCCCGGCATCGTGCTCGGCGTGGCCATGATGGAGCTGGCGCTGCGCGCGCCCTTCCCGCTGTACGGCACGCTGTGGCTGATCGCGCTGGGCTTCCTGGTCCGCTACATGCCCTATGGCATGCGCTACGCCTATAGCGGCGTGCTGCAGATCCATCGGGAGCTGGAGGAGGCGGCGGGCGTGGCCGGCGCCGGGCCGATCGGCACGCTGCGCCGCGTGGTGGTGCCGCTGCTGTCGCCGGCGCTGCTGTCGGGATGGCTGTTCATCTTCCTGATCGCGGCGAAGGAGCTGTCGATGGCGGTGCTGCTGTCCGGACCGGGCTCGCAGGTCATGGCGGTGGCGATGTTCGACCTGTGGACCAACGGGCAGGGCGGCGAGCTCTCCGCCCTCGGCCTGCTGTGGGCGCTGCTGATGACCTTGTTCGCCACCCTTTTCTACGCGCTGGGCCGCCGCGGCTCGGCCGGGGCGTTCGGCCGGTGAGCCCCGCGACGCTGCAGGTCCACAAACTCAGCAAGGTCTACCCCACGGCCGACGGCCCGGCGGGCGGCGTTCGCGAGGCGAGCTTCACGCTCGAACCCGGCGCCTTCTTTACCCTGCTGGGTCCCAGCGGCTGCGGCAAGACCACCACGCTGCGCAGCATCGCCGGGCTCGAGACGCCGGACGCCGGCAGCATCCGCCTGGGCGAGCGCGTGTTCTTCGACGCCGCCGCCGGCGTGAACGTGCCGCTGAACCTCCGCCATATCGGCATGGTGTTCCAGTCCTACGCGATCTGGCCGCACATGACGGTGTTCGAGAACGTCGCCTTCCCGCTGCGCGTCTCGAAGCAGCAGCGCTACGACCGGGCCGAGATCAGGCGCATGGTGGACACGGCGCTGGATACCGTGAGCCTCGGCGGCTTCCAGGACCGCTCGGCGACCCGGCTCTCGGGCGGGCAGCAGCAGCGGGTCGCGCTGGCCCGCGCCATCGTCCGCCAGCCCCGCCTGCTGCTGCTGGACGAGCCGCTGAGCAACCTGGACGCGGCGCTGCGCGAGGACATGCGGACCGAGCTGAAGCGCCTGCAGCAGCAGATCGGGGTGACGACGATCTACGTGACGCACGACCAGGCCGAGGCGCTGGACCTGTCGGACCGCATCGCCGTGCTGAACGGCGGCCGCATCGTGCAGATTGGCGCGCCGCGGGACATCTATTTCCGCCCGCAGAGCAGCTTCGTGGCCGGGTTCGTCGGCGCGACCAACCTGGTGCACGGCACCGTGCAGGCGGGCTGCGGCGCGGAGGCGGTGGCGCCGGTGCTGCTGGCCGATGGCCAGGTGCTGCACTGCCTGTTCCCGCGTCCGGCCGCCGGCAGCGCCCGCATCGCCATCTCCATCCGGCCTGAGGCCGTGACGCTGACGCCGGCCGAGGCGCCGCGGCGGGATGGGTGGAACCGTATGCAGGGCGTCGTCGCCACCTCCGGTTTCCTCGGCAACATGAACCGCTACGGCATCCGCGTGGGCGACGCCGTGATGCAGGCCAACACGGGTCCCGAGGCCATCTTTCCCGTCGGCGCCGCCGTCGGGCTGCACTTCCCGAGCGACAGCGCCGTCGCCGTCCCGGACTGAGAGCCTGTTTGAGATGTCGGCGGCTGAGGAGCGGCGAGGGATTTTCGGTGCTGGCGGTGGGGGCCGGCGCTGGCGCGTGTGGGTGGTTCGGCGAGCCGGCCCGCACCCGCCGCGCGGGGAAGCACCGCCGGGGCGCCCCGCCCCGCATCACCAA
>JBBSIT010000453.1:0-4536 GCA_038231995.1 Acetobacterales bacterium
CCTGACCATGCCGACCGGGGATCTCGTGGACCTCCTCTCATCGTAACGATCGAGAGCAGGTGCTTGGGAGTTACAAATCATTGCGAACAGCCTCGCGGAAGGCCGCGACGGACCTCATGGAGCCGGGTCCAGCCGCACCGACCGCAGCCCGACGCCGAGGCGCCGAGGGTCCTCGCCCCGATGCAGGTCGGACGGGCTGGTCGGGTCCTCGATCCGCAACTGCACCACCACGGCTGCAGCCGGTTCGTACGGCGGCGGCAAAGTCACGCTGTGCGGGGCTATGTCCGCGCCCATCACCCAGGTCGCCACCTCCCTATCGCCCACAAGAGCCGTGACGACCCGGTTCGGGGAGGTGCGCCGCGGGAAGGCTGACGCGCGCACGGTCAGCACGACCGGCGTCCGCTGCTGCGGGCTCATCCCCAGGATGAGGGTGGCGCGCGGCCCCTCGCTCCAGACGCCCCAGGGTTCCGGCGCTGACCAGCCGGACCCGAGCACGGCGGCGCCGGGCTGCCCGGTGGCGACCGGGATGTCCTCGCCGAGCGGGATGCTGGCGTCCGGCCCCTCGCTCCACGCCCGGAACGGGTCGGCGTCCCACGTCATGCTGCGCAGGTTCAGCGCGCAGAGGCCGTGAAGCCCGCGCTCCTGCGCAAACGTCCAGACGCGCCGAAGGTAGTCCGGCTTGTTGGGGTCGGCGAAGTTCCAGCCCGGCGGGTTGAACGTGGAGAAGCCGTTGACCGTGGGCAGCCCGATCAGCCCGGCGATCAGCATGGCATCCACGTTGTGGCTGTACAGGCCGTCATGCTCGGACCCGTGCCATCCCTGCCGGTCCTGCGGCTCGCGGGTGAAGAACGCGGTGCACCCCGCCGGCGCCGGCGGGACGCTCCCCGCACCTTGCAGCCGGAGGCGGGCGACGTCGAACAGCGGCCCGGTCGCGGCGGGCTGGCCGAGCAGCAGCACCGCGGCGGCCAGCGCCGTCACCGGCCAGGGCAGGCGCCGCGCCGCATGGGCGAAGGCTACGCCCACAACGGCGACGACCGGCACGACCAGGAAGAGCTGAAGGCGGGCCACGACGCGGACCGCCTTGGCGCCGGGCACGGCGGCGTACACCCAGCGCCACGGGTGCACCCAGCCGTAGTCCAGCGACAGCAGCCAGGCCGCTATCGCGGCGAGGCACATCGCGCGGACGAAGCCCCGGCCCCGGAACGGCGCCGCGCGCCAGCACCAGAGGCAGGCCGCCAGGAACGCGAGCAGCAGCGGCGGCGCCAGGCCGCCGAGGCGCTCCCCGCCCGCGATGAACGTGTCAGGCCAGGCGGCGTGCAGCCGGGTCATCAGGCCGCCGAACAGCAGGTTGTCCCCGCCGACGTTCAGGATGTCGGCGGGATGCGGAAGATAGCCGAGGGTGGCGCCGAACGGGTGCATCCCCGTCTCGGCCGATTTCGGCAGATAGAGCCACAGGAACGGCGTGGCAGCGAGGGCCAGCGCCGCCGCCAGCGCCGCGATGCGCCCCGGGCCGAGCACGCGGACGACCCGCCAGGCCGCGCGCCGCTCCTCCGGAGTCGCGGCGAGCAGCCAGGCCGGCAGCAGCAGCGCGGCGAAGAACAGGGTGAACCACGCCATGTAGAACGCGGTCAGCAGCCACGCGCCGAGCAGGGCGGCGGCGGCCAAGCCCCAGCCCAGCGCCGCCCCACCTCGGGCCGCCATCCCGGCCAGGGCGAGCCGGGCCAGCATCCAGCCGAGCACGGGCGCGAGGCAGACGGTGAAGAGCTGCGCATGGAGGGAGTGGGCCGTGTAGGCGGAGCTGAGCGTGAAGGCCGCCGCCGCGAGCAGCGCCCAGGCGGCGGCGATACCGAACGCCGCGCGCAGGAAGGCGTACAGGCCGAGGGACCCGGCCAGCCACATCGCCGCATGCGCCAGCTCGGCGCTGACGTAAGGGTTCACGCCGAGCCAGCGCGGCAACGCGTATACGATGCCGAGCAGGAAGTAGCCGTCGTTGTAGGCGAGCGTGCCTAGGTGCGGGTGGAAGTAGCCGGTGGTGTGCCAGGCCTCCGCGCCCCGCAGCACCGCGAACCAGTGCTCCAGGATGCTCAACTCGATCGTGCCGTCGTACACGTTGAAGTAGGACAGCGCGCCCCCCGCTGAGCAGTTGCGCGCGGAACAGCACGGCCAGCACGAGAGCGGCGGTCAGCAGCACGGCCGCAACCCGAACGGCAGTTGCTGCGGTCGCCCCTATGTCGGGGCGCACCCCGGCTCGGCTATGGGGGTCAGTTGATGGCTGAGACTAATCGAGCTTCACTCGTTAACCTGCAAGGAACATCCGGTGGGGCGTATCAGGGGCGCGCTTCTAGCACGCGTCGCGCCCAGGGCCATGCCGGCCCTGGACCAGGTGGGATTGCTGCTCGGCCTCGTGCTCGCCACCAGCGCGTATGCCCGGCTGTACGCGGCTCATCCTTGGCTGCCGGCGGCGGCGCGCCTGGACCAGGGCTGGTGGACCTGGTGGGATCAGGGCCGGTATCTCGACGCGGCGCTCGCTTGGGCGGCGGGGGACCTCGATCCGTCGCGGCACTTCTACCTGCCGGGCTACCCGCTCCTCGCAGCGCCGTTCGTGCATCTGACGCCGGCGCAGCCCTTCTGGTGGCCCGACCTGGCCTGCCTGCTCGCCGCCATGATGCTGTTCGCGCTGCTCGCGGCCCGGCTCGCGAGCCGCATCCCGCCGGGTTGTGGCGCTACAACAACCACCACTACTTCAAGTGGCTCGTGCCGGTGTTCGGCCTGTATGCCGCGCTGCTGCTGGCCGGCACTCCTGGGCTCCGCGCGACGGGGCCGCGTCGCCCTCGTCGCCGGCATCGCCGCCGCATTGCTGTTCTGTTGGCGGGTGGAGCTCGCGCCGCGGCCGGATGAGACAGGGGCGGCCGTCCTGGACGAGCACACCCTGCGCATCCCGGGCTTCTCCGGCCGGGTGGACGACGTCGTCCTGGCAGGGGCGAGCGGACCGGTGGAGGCGATCTATTTCGGCAAGCACACCCTGTCCGTCGCGGACCGCGGGTTCGAGCACCTGACGGACTTCAAGGTCTTCCCCCGTCCCGGCGGGCTCATGCTCATGCCGCTTCGGCCGATGCCCGCTGGGGAAGTCATCATCACCTTCGGCCCTGGCGTGCACCTGGACCCGGCGATGTTGCCGAGACAGGAGCGCCAGCGCATCGTGCTCTCGCTGCCGTTCACCCGCGCACCCAGTCCGCCTCCGCCATGAATCCGCTAGGCTGCTCACCTTTGTTGCCGAACACCGGCTGGCGCCTCTCGCGACGCCAATGTTGTTCCTGGAGTACGAGGACGTGCTGAAACGACCGGAATAGCGCGAGGTGTCGGGACTTACCTTGGCGCAGGTGGATGCAGTCCTTGCCGCCCTCGCGAGTGCGATCGAGCCGGTCGAGGTGCACTTCACCTCGCCGACTTCGCCCAGGCGGCGCCCCGGTTCGGACTGCTCATGCTGCCGCCGGGCACGCTGCTGGAAAGGCTGAGGCGATGAGCAACGCCACCTACCCCCTCAAGCTCCCTGCCTCGATCAAGGCCGCGGCGGCCCGGCTGGCGAAGGAGGACGGCGTGTCGCTCAACCAATGGATCGCATCCGCGGTGGCGCAGAAGGTGGGCGCGGTGCAGACCGCGGCCGAGTTCTTCCGGCGGCGCGCGGGCGACGCCAGGCCCGAGGACTTGCACGCCCTGCTCGCGCTGGCGCCGGACCGCGCTGCCGATCCAGGCGACGAGCTTCCGCCTGGATCGTGACGCCCGCCAGCGCATCGTGCTCTCGCTGCCGTTCACCCGCGCGCCCGGTCCGCCTCCGCCATGAACGCGCTGAGCCGGTCGGGATCGACCGGGTTCCACCACACACCGTCGCGCTTGAGCCAGCTCGCGACGATCACGCCCTGCGCCACGCTGAACATGTCGCCGACATTGGCGGGGGTGACGCCGGAGCCGACCAGCACGGGCAGCGACGTGCCCTCCGCGATGGCGCGCAGCTCGTCGAGGCTGGCGCTGTCGCCCGTGCGCTGCCCGGTGGCGATCGCGGCGTCGGCGTAGAAGAACTCCACGTCGCGCGCAAGCTCGGCCAGCGTGCGGTCCGCGGTGATCGCGTGGGCGCCGTGCTTCACGTGCACGTCGGCGAACACCCGCACGTCCCGCGCGCGCAGCCAGGCGCGATAGCGCGCGGCCGAGCCCGCCGGCCCCTCCATGAAGCCCTCGTTGGCGACGTAAGCGTTGGCCCACTGATTGACCCGGACGAAGCGCGCGCCCGCCGCCTTGGCGACCGCGAGCGCCGCGTGCGCCGCGTTGGCCAGCACGTTGACGCCGACCGGCAAGGGCACGGCCGCGCGCACGGCGGCGGTCATCACGGCCATGCACGCCGCCGTCTCCGGCCCGAGCTGATCCGGCTTGGCGAACGGGATGTCGCCGTGGTTCTCCACGATCAGCCCGTCCACCCCGCCGGCGGCATAGCGCCCGGCCTCGGCCACGGCGAAGGCGATGATCTCGTCCATGCCCTGCCCG
>JBBSIT010000454.1:0-4528 GCA_038231995.1 Acetobacterales bacterium
CGACACGACCAACGGCGACTACGGCGCCTACGCGCACAACCAAGTGTTTGACCAGGCCAGCTTCGCGCCGTTGCTGCAAGGCCTCGCCGCGGCGAGCGGGGAGGGTTTCACGGAGAACGCCGCGGTCTTCACGCAGCAACTGGCCGTGCAGGCCAATCCTTGGTTCGGCATCGCGGGCGGCAGGACCGTGACCGTCGTGTGGTGCTACCTGAACTACGCCGAGACCTGGGCCGCGCAGTTCCGGGGCAATGCTCCCGTCGCGGCGCTGGTCGAGCAGGCGGTGCGGGAGGCGGCATTCCCCCATTACGACACGCTCGACACGGCCCTGACCGCCACGGAGGTGAACCTGCTGAGCAGCCTGACGGCATGGGGAGTGGCTGGCAACGCGCCGGCCATCGCCGCGCTGTTCCAGCCGGCTCCAGGCCCGGAGGACGTGCCGCGCCCCCGGTGCAAATGAGAGTCCGCCACGGCAGGAGCTCTGAGACGTGACCGTCCGCTTGGCCATCCTGGGGGCGTCCGGCGCGGTCGGGAGCGCGCTGGCCGCCCACCTCCTCCGCGCCCGGCTGCTGCAGCCCGGCGATGCGCTGCAACTGGCCGGGCACGGCGCCGGCGGGAACGAGGGCCGGCTGCTCGCGACCAGGATCGACCTGCAGGACGCATTCGACGACGCGCACGTCGCGATCGAGCTCGTCCCCGACATCGGCGACGTGCAGGCCGACATCGTGGTGATCGCGGCGGGTGCGACCGTCTCCGAGCAGACGCCGACGCGGCGCGACGTCGGCCAGGCCAATGCCGGCCTGTTCAGGCGCATCGCCGCGGAGTGCGCAGCAAAGCTTCCAAACGCCCTGTTCATTGTGGTCAGCAACCCCGTCGAGCTGGCGGTCGACCTGATCGCCCAGACTGTGGACCGCCGGCGCGTGGTCGGCATGGGCGCGCAGCAGGACTCCCTGCGCTTCGCACGGGCGATCGCCGCCGACATCGGCGTCAGCCGCGACGACGTGCTCGCGAGCGTCGTGGGCGAGCACGGGCAGGCGATGGCGCCGCTCTGGCAGAGCATCGAGCTGATCGAGCATGCCCGGCCCCGCGCTGACTTGCTGCGGGCGCTCGACTATCTGCGGATGCGCGCCGCCGCGACGCCTCTCCCGGAGCGCGTCGCGGCGCTGCACGCAACGGTCTGGTCCCTGATGGCGGAGGAGCGGATCGAGGACGCCTACCGCGCGACCCAACGGGCGCTGCCGGACGCGCGCATCTTCGTCGAGCCCTTCGTGACCGCGCATTGCCTGCACTCGACGCCGAACGCCACGGCGAACGCGACGCTGCAGGTGATCGCCGCGGCGCTCGCCTGCGATGGCCGGCCCGTCCACGGTCAAGTGCAACTGGCCGCCGGCGAGACGTTCGGGATCGCGGGCGTGTGCGGCATCCCGCTCACGCTGGGCCGCGAGGGTTGGACCCCTGCCCTCCCTGGCTGGCTCGACGAGGCCGCCCGCGCGGCGATGGCGGCTAGCGCGCAATCCATCCGCGCCTTCCTCGACCAGTTCGCTCCTCCTCCGCCGCAACATCTCGCTTCCTCGTTGAGTCAGGCCAACGACCCGCCTTGAGCGAGATGAAGCGCGGGTTCACCGCTCCAGGTGCGCGTCGAGGAACCGGGCGATCTCCTCGAACGCCTCCTTCGCCTCCGGGGCGTAGGGGTCGGCCAGGTATTGCGCGTGGCTCTCGCCCTCGAGCACCTGCAGCGCCGCCTCGACGCCGGCCTGGCGCAGCTTGCGATGCGCGCGGACGGTGTTGCTGAGGAACAGGTCCCGCGTGCCCGTGGTCAGGATCGCGGGCGGGAAGCCCTGGAAGTCGCCCTGGATCGGCGACAGCAACGGCTCGCGCAGGTCATGCGGCCCGGCATACAGCCGCGCCGCCGCTCCCAGCCAGCCCCGGTTCGAGACGAGCACCTTGTCCACGGACTCGTTGGCGGCATACGAGTCCCCGTCCCCAGTCATGTCCGACCACGGCGTGCCCGGCGCGATGGCGGCGGGCAGCGGCAACCCCTCCTGCTTGGCCCGCAGCACCAGGGCCAGCGCCAGCCCGCCGCCCGCGGAGCTGCCGAACACCGCCATGCGCTTCGCATCCGCCATGCCCAGCGCCGCGCGCCACACTGCCACGGCGTCATCGAGTGCGGCGGGGAACGGGAAGTCGAGCGGCATGCGGTAATCGACCGAGATCACCCGGAAGCGCCCGAACCCGGCCATCAGCATGGCCTCGCCCGCGCCGGCCTCGCCGGGGTAGAGCACGTAGCCGCCGCCGTGCAGGTGGATCAGCAGCCGGTCGCGGTTCTCGGGCGGCAGGTCGTTCGGGGTCACGATGAACACCCGCACCCCGGCGATGCTCGTCGCCTCCACGCTCACGCCGAGATACGCCCGCAACCTGGGCAAATGCGGCATCACCTCGGCCGCGCTCTGGGCGGCGAGCTGCCGCCATGCCTCGGGCGTCTGCGGGATCATGTCCCAGCCCGGCGGGAGGGGCGCCGCGATCAGGCCGCGCATGCCGGGGCTGACCGTGCCGGGCGCCGGCAGGAGCTTCGTGGGCACCTCCCGCGGCGCCGGGTCCAGCTGGGCCTCCGCCGGCGCGATCGCCGCCGCGCCGGCCGCGACCGATGCGGCGAGGAGCAGCCTGCTCCGCCCGCCGCGGCGTGGATGGGTGAAGATCAAGGAACGTTCCTCCCTGCCGCAAGCTCGGACCTGATCTATGGAAGGGGCGGCTCGAACCGCACCAGCATGTAGCCCGAGCCGGGCGTCGTGACGAACCCTGTGGGGGGCGGCTTGCTCGTGTCGTCGGCGGCCCACGCGCCCGCGGCCAGGCCGAGCGACAGGAACATGCTCTTCATCGGGTCCTCCAGGCGTGCGATCTACGTTTTCGTCATGTCGCGGTGCTCGCGTCCAGGGCGACTCGCTCAACCTGCGGATCATTCCAGCATATGCGCCAGCGCGCCGCGCATGGACTGGCTGGATATCCCGAACAGCCCGCCATACGGGATGTCCATGTCCAGGATGACGAACATCGCGCTGGTCAGGCAGGCGGCGCACAGGGCGATGGCGACGAGGACCATGCCGTTGCGCGGCGCATAGAGGCCGAAGCTCGCGAAGACCACCATGAGCCAGAAGACCAGCACCCGCAGGAAAGGCTGCGAGATCGAGCCGTGCGCCTCCTCGATCAGCGCCCACCGCAGCTTGACCACGTCCCGCAGTTGCGCGGAGCAGTCGGTTGCCAGCCGCGCATGGAACGCGTCCGCCGGCTGCAATCGGCGGATCTCCAGATCGACGCGGTTCAGGATGCGCCCGAGCGCCTCGCTCTCGCCGACCCTCGGCATTCCCGCTGTGTCGGAATGGCTCGCGCCGGCCGGCAGCGGCTCCGAGGGCCAGGTGCTGGCGATCACCGCTGCGGTGTAGCCCTGGAGCTGGCGGCGGATCGGGTCGGTGTCGGGACCGTAATTGCGCAGGCACTGGTCCAGTTCCGTGAGCTGGGCGGCGAATTGTCCCCGGTCGCGGTCGGCGGTGTCGAACGCGTCCTTGACGGAGGTGGTCAGCAGCCCGAGCACGATGGCCGCGAAGGTCACGAGCATGCCGACGACGAGCCGGACGAGGTCGGCCGACTCCGCCGACCTGTGCGACTCCGGGATGATGGGCCTGATCCAGAAGCCGACCGCGGCGCTCGCGCACAGCAGCAGGAGCACAGCGAAGGCCGACCAGAACTCTGCCACGGGGCTTCTCCCACATCCCGGCCGTGCGACGGGCCGCCGCACACGCCAGGCACACGGCCGCCGGAGGCGTTTCCCGAACGGCCTTCCCGGCGACGAAGCCGGGCGCAAGACCCGCGCGAGGCATCTCGCCTCCTCTGATGGTTGCGTCCGGCCTAGCGTGCCGGATCAGGAGTTCGTCGGCCCTTGCCGGCGGGCTTCTGATCGGTCGGCACGCTGCAAGCAAAGACTCTAGTGCCAGACCGCCTCGGTGACGCGGCCGTCGTCGCCCAGCAGCAGGGTCAGCCGGTTGGGGTTCGGCTGCATGTCGGCGATGCCGTCCTCCGGCCGGATGACGCGCGTGCCCGGCGGCAGCGCGCCCTGCGCAACCGTGTCGCCGCCGGCGGGAGCGCCCGGCCCCGCGAGGCGGCGGCCGACACAGAGGCGCCAATCCTCCGCGGGTGGGGCCGCCTCCGCGTGGCCAGGGAGCTGGCGCAGCGCCACGACGTTGGTCGCGGACCGCACGCGCACGCCGCGATAGGGATGGCCGGGCTGGACGGACAGGAGCGCCTCGACCGGCGCGAAGCCGGTCGCCGGCATCGTCTCCATCGGCGGCTCGGCCACGAGGATCAGGTCGAGCACCCCGTCCGAAGGGGTGCCACGGACGAGCGGGACGAGACGCGCCTGGCTCCAGCCCTCGGAGGCGGCCACGCCCCTGACCACGACCAGGCTGACCGCCGGCGCCTGGGTGGACTGCACCACCTTCACCGACGTCACGGCGAACACCGGCACCTGTCCCGGCTCCGC
>JBBSIT010000455.1:0-4526 GCA_038231995.1 Acetobacterales bacterium
GCCGCCGCCGGCATGGGCGACCAGCACGGCGCTGTCCCCGTCTCCCTTCGCCCAGCGCAGCGCGTCCATGCGGCGGCGCGCGGGCGCGAGCGGATCGGCCCGGATGTGCTCGGCGACCAGCGCGTCGTAGCCTGGATGCAGCCGGTTCAGCAGAGCGAGATTGCGCTGCAGCAGGTGCGTGCGGGCGGCGCCGAAGGACTGGCCGCCGAGATGCCCCACGAACACGCCCAGCGCCGCGACGTGCCGGAAGCCGAGGTCCGCGGCCCGGCGGCAGAAGTCGTTCTCCTCGCCGTAGCCTTGGGCGAATACATCATCACGCAGCGGGCCCACCCGGTCCAGGCAGTCCCGCCGCAGGTACATGCAGAACCCGACCGCGGTGGGGATATCGGCCACGACGGCGCCGTTCGCCCGCTGCGCCACCCTATCCAGCGCCTCCACCCCGGCGGCGTCAGGCGCCTTGTTGCCGCCGGCCGGATCGGGATAGCTCAGGATCGTCGCATCGTTGGAGAGCGGCGTGGCCGTGCCGATGTCCGGCGCCGCGTAGGCCGCCGCGCGCAGCCGTTCCAGCCAACCCGGCGGGACCAGAGTGTCGCTGTTCAGCAGCACGGCGTCCCGCCTGCCGCAGGCGCGCAGCCCGGCGTTGGCGGCAGCGGGAAAGCCCCGGTTCTCCGCCAACCGGATCAGCCGGATGCGTCCGTCCCGCGCCAAGGCGTCCAACGCCGCGGCCAGCGCCGGATCGGGCGAGGCATCATCCACCACGTGCACGCGCGTGCCGGGCGGCACGGTGGCCAGTACGGCATCGAGGCAGGCGAGCGTGTGGTGCAGGCCGCCATAGACGGGGATCACCACATCAGCCTGCCTCGGAAGCGGAGGGCCGATCCGGCGCGGTGCGGAAGTAGGTTCGGACGTATCGCGGAGCCGGATCGGACTGCCGAGCAGGTGCCGCCCATCGCTTCCGCGCACCGCCACCACTACGCCGTATCTGGCAAGCTCGGCCGCGGGGACATGCAGCGCGCGCGCGGGCGAGCGGCCGGCTGAGCCGGACCGCCACCGCCGCTTGGAGCCGCATCGTCCGCGCGTCGTCCAGAACAACCACCGGGTCGACGGCGGGATCGGCCGGATGCCATGCCCAGCCGTGCAGGTCGCCGTCACGCAGCTCGACGAAGCCCTCGACCACGCGGACAGCAGCTAGGTCGACGGGGCTGCCCAGCAAGGAAACGCCGTCGCGCATCGCGGACAGGAGACGCGCATGCCTCCATGCGGCGGGCAACGCTCCTTCGGGGCCAGGCTGCACCGGGATGCCATCGAGCAGCACTCTATCGGGCGGGATCGGACCCGCGTGCAGCACGCCCTGCCCGTCCACCCCGCACCAGCCCGGGAAGCCCGCCTCGGCCGCGACCGGACCAACTAGACTCAGCACCGCCGCAGTCGGGGCGCTGCGGCTCAGGGCCGCCTGCAGCGCCTCGGCCGCGCGCCCGGCCTGGCCGAGCAGCCGGCGGCAGGCGGCGAGGCCGGCCCAGGCATTCGCCATATCGTGCCGCTCCGCCACCGTGGCGAACAGAGGAGCAGCCTCCCCTGCCCCGCCCGACCGCAGCAGGACCATGGCGAGGCTGAACGCCACCGTGTCGTCATGGGGCTGGAGCCGGCGCGCGCGTTCCAGCCAGCGCCGGGCCTCGGGCAGGTCCGCCGCGTCGGCGGCGGCGCGGCCGCGATCCCAGGCCTGCTGCGCCAGGTCGCGCCAATACTCGTCGCGCGTGTATTCGTCGTGCGTCCGCGGCAGCGTGCCTTCGGCTGAGCCGGTCACTGCCGGGCGGATTGCAGGCCGTCGGGCGGCGCCTGCGGCGGCAGGCTCGCCAGCTCGGCGGCGGCTTCGGCGAGACCTTGGGACTGCGCCTGCTCCAGCCACGCGCGCGCCTGCCGCGGGTCCTTCTCGCCCGCCAGGCCGCGGGCGAGATAGCGGCCAAGCATGAGCTGGGCGTAGCGATGGCCGAGCTCGGCCGCCTTGCGGAACCAGCCCTGGGCGGCCGCCCGGTCCTGCGGCACGTCATGCCCGCCGCCCAGCAGCGCGCCCATCGCGAACATCGCGCCCACGTTGCCCTGCGTGGCGGCCGCCTCGAACAGGCGGCCAGCCTGGGCATGGTCGCGCGGCCCGCCGCGGCCGTTCACCAGCATCTCCGCCAGCGCTACCTGGGCCTCGGCCATGCCGGTCGCGGCGGCGCGGGCGATCCAGGCGCGGGCTTCCACCGGGTCGGCCTCCACGCCGCGACCCTCGGCCAGCAGGCGGCCATACCAGTATTGCGCGTTGACAACGCCCTCCGCCGCCCGGCGCAGCCACAGCGCCGCCTTGCGGTCGTCCCGCTCCACGCCGACGCCCTCGGCCAGGCAGACGCCGAAGTTGAACGCGGCCACCAGGTCGCCCGACGCCGCCGCCTGCTCGAACCACTCGCGCGTCCGACGCCGGTCCTCCGCCTGCCCGGCGCCTGCGAGGACGAGGTTGCCCAGGTCTGCCGCCGACACCCGGTCGCCAAGCTCGGCCGCCCGGGCGAACCAGCGCGCCGCCGTATCCGGATCGCGCGCGACGCCGGCGCCCGTCAGAGAGAGCATGCCGAGCGCGCGCGCCGCGGCCGCGTGCCCGGCCTCCGCCGCGCGGCCGAACCAGAGTGCGGCTTCGGCGTAGTTCGGCGGCAGTTCGCCACCCCGCGCATAGAGGTCGCCGACGAGGGCGGCAGCCTCCGGGTCCCCGGCCAGGGCCGCGCGCCGCAGCCAGGATTCGCCCTGCACCGGGTCGCGTGCGACGCCGCGGCCTTCCAGCAGCGCCAGCCCCCACCGCGCCTGGCCCGAGCGCACGCCGCGCTCGGCGGCTCGGCGGTAGAGCTGGGCAGCCGCCGCCGGGTCCGGCTTGAGGCCGATGCCGGCCTGGGTCATCACGCCGAGCAGATAGAGGCCGAGCGGCAGGTCGGCCGACGCGGCCTTGGCGATCTCGACTGCGGCGCGCAGCTTGGCGTCGTCGTCCTGCGCGGTCCGCATGGTGGCGAGGCCGAGCCCCAGCGAGCCCTGCGCGCAGCCCGCCGCCGCAGATTTTCTATACAGGTCGTCTGCCTGCGGCAGATCGCGCATCGCCTCGGGTCCGGAAGTCAGGCAGTAGCCGAGCAACGCCTGCGCCTCCGCGTTGCCGGCGTCGGCAGCCCGGCGCGCCCAGTGCGCCGCGCGCTCGAAATCCGGCTCGGCCGCGATTGGGGTGGCGGCGAACAGGGCGGCCGGAGCGCCATCGCCCACGATGCCGCCTAGATAGAGCGTGGCGAGCAGCAACTGCGCCTCGACCTGCCCGGCCTCGGCGGAGCGCAGCAGCCATTGCGCGGCATCCCCCCGGCTCGCCGGCACGCCGGCGCCTTCGAGATAAGCGCGCCCGACACGGTACTGCGCGACGGCGTTGCCGGCCCGGGCGGCACGCGCCAGCACGGGAAACGCCTCGCGCCCCTGGCCCGCCTCGGCCTGCCGCAAGGCGCGCTTCAGGCGCGTGGAGGGCAGGACGGCGGCGCTGACCCGCTCGAACAGGCCCGCCATGGCTACGGCTCGCGCATCCCGTCCATCGCCACCGGCAGCACCCGACCGAGCAGGTAGCTCATGACGGTGCGCTCGCCGGCCTTGATGTCGGCGGTGACGGGCATGCCCGGCGTCGGCCGGAACGTGGCGGGCACGTCGTGCAGCTTGAGCTCGTCGAGCGTGATGCGGCTGCGGTAGAATGACGGGCCGTTGCCGGAGGGGGCCTGCTGCACGCCGCGCTGGCGCTGGTCCGGGTCGGAGGTGAAGCTGTCCGCGCTCACGGTCCGCACCGTGCCAACCGCCGAGCCGTATTGCGTGAAGGGGAAGGTGTCGAACTTGATCGTCACCTTGTTGCCCGGGTGCACGAACCCGGCGTCGGAGCCGGCGACGTTGACCTCGGCCTCCAGCACCGCATTGGTCGGCACGAGCTTCAGGAACTCGTCGCCCGACTGCAGCACGGAGCCGACCGAGACGCGCGCGACGGTGAGCACGACGGCATCCTGCTCGGCGCGCAGCTCGACGAGCTGGCGGCGCAGCCGGGCCTTGCTCAGTTGCTCGCGCGCGTCGGACAGCTTGCGGCCCTGGTCGCTCAGCTCCTGGCTGACCTGGCCGCGCCACTGCTGTTCGTAGCCGTCGCGCTCGGCCTGCAGCGCCTGCAGGTCGCGCGCGCCCTGGGTCGCCTGGGCGCGGGCGTTCGCGAGGCCGCGCTCGATCTCAAGCCGGCTGTCGGTGGCGGCGAGACGGTTGATCTGGCTGCCGACCTGCAGCCGCTCCAGCTCCACCCGCTTGCCCTCGAGATCCCGCGCCACCGCGAGCCGGTCAGTATAGGCGCCGACATCGGCCATCGCGCGCTGCACCTGGGCCTGCAGGCTGCTGATGCGCTGGCGGTAGTTCTCCATCTTGAAGCCGCGCTCGGCCTGGCGCTGCATGAAGATGGCAGCATGCAGCAGCGCGGTCGGGCTGCCGTCGCGCGCGGTGTAGGC
>JBBSIT010000456.1:0-4525 GCA_038231995.1 Acetobacterales bacterium
CGGCGGTGTGGGTGTGTGGCGGGGGGTTGGGGAGCTCGCGGGGTGGGCTGGTGCCCGCCGCCGCCCCGCCCCGCCGCGGCGCCGGGGCGGGCCACCAGCGCCCGCCCGAACGCCGCCGCCTCCGCGTAGAGCACGCCCGCCTGCCATGGCCGGGAGACGCCATGGAACACGGGCGTGAAGCTGTGCACCCCGACGACGATCGTGGGCGTGCCCGAGCCGGCCCGCCGGTCGAGGGCGGCCGCGACCCGGTCGTGGAACGGCGTGAAGTAGGCGGTGGCCCGGCGGTTCCGCTCGCCCGCGGCCAGGCCGTGGTTGCCGGGGATCTCCGTGTCCTCGCTGCGGGTCGGGATGCTGGTCGGCGCCAGCAGGGGCCGGTTGCAGTCGATCAGGAGGCGGGAGTAGCCCGACAGGAACAGCGGCGCGTCCAGCCGCCGCGATAGCAGGCGCGCCAGGTCCGCCGCGCCGATATCCCAGGCGATATGGCGCCGAAGGTCGGCGTCCCCCAGCCCCAGGCCGCGATAGGACTCAGGAATATAGTTCGAAGCATGCTCGCAGAGCAGCACGTAGGGCGACGCGCCGTCCTCGTTGACGGCGGTGACGGCGGGCGGCTCCGTCACCCTTCCGCGACCTCGTCCGTGATGACCAGGAACCCCGCCAGCGTGCACGGCCCGAAGGTGGTCGCGAGCGCCACGTCGGTCGCGTCGCGCCCGCGCGCCATCAGGATGCGGCCGATGCGCGGGAAGTTGTGCCGCGCGTCGAAGGTGTGCCACTGGCCGCCGAGATAGGCCTCGAACCACGCGCTGAAATCCATCGGCGCGTCCGACGGCGGCACGCCGATGTCGCCGAGGTATCCCGTGCAGTAGCGCGCGGGGATGTTCATGCAGCGGAACAGCGTGATGGCGAGGTGCGCGAAGTCGCGGCAGACGCCGAGCCGGTCGGTATGCCCGCCCCAGGCCGTCCGGGTCGAGTCCGCGTGCTCGTAGCCGAAGGCGATGCGGTCATGCACGTAGTCGCAGATCGCCTGCGCCCGCCCCCAGCCCGGCGGCACCCCGCCGAACAGCGACCACGCCGTGTCCGAGAGCCGGTCGGTGTCGCAGTAGCGGCTGCCGAGCAGATAGACGAGCACGTCGTCCGGCAGCTCCTCCACGGGATGCTGCACGGCGTCGGGGACGATCGCGTCGGGCGTGCCGGGGTCCTGGATGACGAACTCCGTGGACATCACGAGCCGCCCGGCGGGCGCCACGATGCGGGTGCAGGTGTTGCCGAAGCCGTCCTGGTACTCCGTAACTGGGATCGCCGGGTCGAACGCGAGGCGGTGGGCGCCGGCGATGTCGGGCAGGCGGGACGGATGGACGCTCAGCACCAGCAGCATCGGGGTGGGATGCGGGCAGTCATAGACGATCTCGAACCCGGCTCGGATCTGCATGGGGCGGTCTCCAAGGGTTGATGGCGTAGCGGGGGATCAGGCTTGGCGCAGGAGCGGCTCGGGTAGATCCGCCGACGTCACGCTGACCTCGACGTCCATCCCCAAGTTGTCGTTGGGGAACCCGGTCCAGGTGCCGTGCAGCGGCACCGCCTGGCGCGGGTCGCGCGCCACGGCGACGCGGATCAGGTCGCGGTTGCCGACGATGCCGTTCGTGGGGTCGAACTCCACCCAGCCGGCGCCGGGCAGGTAGATGCGGGCCCAGGCATGCGTCGCGCCACCGCCCACGTGACCGTCGCCGTCCCGGCCGGGGCTGTAGAGGTAGCCGGACACGAAGCGCGCTGCGAGGCCGAGTGAGCGGGCTGCCTCGATCATGAGCACGGCGAAGTCGCGGCAGGTGCCGCTGCCGAGCTTGAGCGTCTCCCTCGGCTCCTGGGTGCCCCGCTCGTGGCGCGCGATGTAGGCCAGTTCCCGCTTGATGCCGTGCGTCATCGCCGACAGGAGATCGAGCGTCCCGGCCGGCCCGTCCTCGCGCAGGAATCGGCGCGCCCAGCGGTCCACCAGGCGCTCCGGATCAGGATAGTGCCGCTCGATGGAGCGGGCCAGGTCCGACATCTCGTCCATGGCGTAGGAGAACGGATAGCAGGCGGCATAGTCCTCCAGGTCGAAGTCGAGGACGTTCTGGGCTGCGTGATCGAGCCGGGTCACGCTCTCGAATCGCAGCTCGCGCGCCCGTCCGGCGAAGCGCGCGACGGCGACGCTGTTGCCGAACACGTCATGCACCCAGCGCAGCCTGACTGGCTCGGGCGTGATGCGCAGGCTGGTCTCGATCAGCCGCTGGTCGTGCCCCTCGCGCGGGCGCAGCATCATCCGGTGCTCGCCGAAGGCGACGGGCTGCCGGTAGGTGTAGGTCGTCACGTGACGCACCGTTAGAAGAGACATCGCGCTGACCCTATCCCAGAGCGGTTTCACGCCGGCCGGACGACACATGCGATACGGCATATGCAATAACGCGGCCAAGATAGGCGGGCAGTCAGCCTGACGCTTCCTGCACGACCGGGTTGCGCAGGATGCCCACGCCGCTCAGCTCCACCTCCACGGTGTCGCCGGGCTTGAGCCAGAGCGGCGGGGTGCGGTAGGCGCCGACGCCGCCGGTGGTCCCGGTGATGATCACGTCGCCCGGCTCCAGGACCGTGAAGGCAGAGCAGTATTCGATCAGGGCCGGCACGTCGAACACCAGGTCGTCCAACGTGGCGCGCTGGGTTTCCTGCCCGTTCGCCCGGCACAGCAGCGTGGCCTTCCCGATGTCGCCGGCCTCGTCCGGCGTGACGATCCAGGGGCCGAAGCCGCCGGTGCCCGGGAAGTTCTTGCCCGGCGTGAACTGGCTGGTGTGGCGCTGCCATTCCCGCACCGACCCGTCGTTGTAGCAGCTGTAGCCGGCCACCACGCCCATCGCATCCGCACGGGACACGTGCCGGGCGCGCTTGCCGATCACCAGGGCCATCTCGGCCTCGAAGTCCAGCGTCTCCGACTGCCTCGGGCGCACCAGCGGCTGCAGATTGCCGACCTGGGTGTTGGCCCAGCGCGTGAAGATGGTGGGCTTCTTCGGCACGTCCCGCCCGCCCTCCTGGATGTGCGTCAGGTAGTTCAGGCTGACGCAGATGATCTTGTCCGGGTCCGGGATGGGCGGCAGGTAGGTGATGTCCGCCAGGGGGAAGCGGGCCGCGCCGGGCGGTGCCGAGGGCAACGTCCCGGCGGACAATGCCGCGCGCAGGCTGGGCGAGACGGCCGCGCAATCCACGACGGCATCGCCGTCGACGATCCCCCAGGTGGCGGTGCCATCCGGGCGGACGAAGCTCATCAGTCGCAATGGGTGTCCTTTCCTCAGTCGTCCCGGGGTACCGCCGGGTCACCTTGTTGTACAGCCCTATGCACGATCTGGGGTCAAGCCAGGCCGGACTGCTTCTCCACCGCGCGTCCGCGCAGCAGCGCCCGTGCCATGCGCTCGAACACGGCGATGTTGCGCGGCTGATCGCGTCAGGCCTGTGCGCCGGCAAGGCGGAACTTGCCGAGCCACGACTCAAGGCTGGCGGCCGACGCAAGGGCCAGCCCCTCGTGGAACAACCGCTCCGCATCTTCCCTGCCGAGTGCCGGCAGGCCGCGCTGCAGGCAATCGGCCCACTTGGCCGATGACTGGGCGGCTGTCAGCGGGTCCCGGGCGGAACCCGGCGAGGCGACGACCGTCCGCGACAGGCTGCCGCCCCGCACCGGCGAGAGCGTCACCGTCACCGGCGCGCCGCCGACATCGCTGCCCTGGCGCGCCGCGCCGCCAGCCTCGACGACCAGCACGTCCCGGAGTCTCGCCTGGAGCTCGGGGCGCATCACGGCTTCGTCGGTGAAGCTCCTGAGATCGATGCGGCCATCCGCAAGGCTGGCTGCGACGGCGTAGGGCGCACTGAACAGGGCATGCAGGCCGCATCTCGGGAACGGGTGGATCAGCGGCTTCGTGCCGCCTTGCGGCATGTCCACGCGGATGCTCGCGATGCTATCCAGTCCGAGCTTGCTCTCGCGGCGGAGCGCCAGCGTCGCCTCGATGATCTTGTGCAGCATGTAGCAGCACGGGTAGCGCTTCTGCTCGAAGCCGGGCTCGGCGATCGCGAACGGCGCGCCGAGGGACAGATCCGCCGGCCACGTGTCGGTCCCCCCGCCGGAGAAGGCGTGGAGGAAGCCCTCGCCCTCGATAGCCTCGCTCGCGCCCTCGATCCCGGCGGCCGCCAGCCGTGCGGCTCTCAGGCCGTTGGCCGCCGCGATGCCGACATGGAGGGACTTCACCATCGAGCCGAAGTTCGTGCGCAGCCCCGACGACAGGCTGGCGGCGATGGCGATCGCGTGGCCGGTGCGGCGTTCGTCGAGTCTCAGCAGCCGGGCGCACGCGGCGGCGGCGCCGACCGTGCCGAGGGTGGCGGTCGCGTGGAAGCCGAGCGCATAATGCCGGAACCCCATCGCCTGCCCCAGCCGGATCATGACCTCCGTCCCGATCACGAAGGCTTCGAGCATCTCCTGGCCGGTCGTGGCCGCCCAGGGCGCCGCGGCGAGCACCGA
>JBBSIT010000457.1:0-4523 GCA_038231995.1 Acetobacterales bacterium
CCCGGCCCCGCGCTCATCGCCACGGTGCGCGTGGTGGCGGCGAAGCCGTTGTCCTCGCAGACGAACAGCACGGGGAGGCCGAACACCGCCGCCCAGTTCAGCCCTTCCAAGAACGGCCCGCGGTTGGTCGCGCCGTCGCCGAAGATGCAGCAGACGATCTGCGCGCCGCCCTTGAGCTTGATCGCGTGCGCCGCCCCGGCGGCGATGACGATGTTGGCCGCGACCACGCCGTTGGCGCCCAGCATGCCGACGCCGAAATCCGCGATGTGCATCGACCCGCCCTTGCCGCCGCAGGAGCCGCCCACGCGACCCAGTAGCTCGCGCATCATTGCCTCCGCCGGCGCCCCCTTGGCAAAGGTATGCCCGTGGCCGCGATGGGTGGAGAGCAGCACGTCATCCCGCGCCAGCGCGCCGACCACGCCGGCCGCCACGCCCTCCTGGCCGATCGACGGGTGGATCGCGCCCAGCACCACCTTGTCCGCGAGGCCGCGGAGGGCGGTCTCCTCCAGCGCGCGGATGCGCAGCATGGTCCGGTGATGCGCTCGCAGCCGCGCCGTGTCGATGTTGCGCCGGACGGGCGCGATGGCCTCGCTGGACAGAAGACGTCCTCCCCTATACCGAAACGAATTTGACTGTTCCTGGCCCCATATGCTTTCCTACTCGACCCCAAGGAGGCGATCATGGCACGCGGGTTCACACGGCGTGGAGTGCTGGGCTGCCTGTGCTGCGCGGGGGCGGGGCTGCTCGCCGGGCCGGCTCTGGCGGCTGCCGGCAAGACGACCGATCTCACCGCCGAGCAGGCGCTCGCGCTCCTGAAGGAAGGCAACGCTTCCTTCAAGACCGACAGCCCAGTCCAGGCAGTGCAGGGCCGCGAGCGTCGGCTCGAGATCGCGCGCGGCCAGACGCCGTTCGCGGTGCTGGTGAGCTGCTCCGACAGCCGGGTCCCGCCCGAGCTGCTGTTCGGGCGGGGATTGGGCGAGCTGTTCATCGTGCGCAGTGCGGGCAACACGGTCGATACCGCGGCGCTGGGCTCGATCGAGTATGGCGTCGCCCAGCTCGGCGTGCCCCTCGTCGTGGTGCTCGGACATGAGCGATACGGCGCGGTGGAGGCGGCGGTCTCGGTCGTCAACGACAACACGCTGTTCCCCGGCAGCATCGGGCGCATGATCGAGCCGATCGTCCCCGCGGTGCTCAGCGTCCGGTCCAACCCGGGCGACCTCGTGCACAACGCGGTCCGCGCGAATGTTAGCCGTACCGTGGCGCGGTTGCGCACGGCGTCCGAGCCGACCCTGCTGGACCCGCTCCACAGCGGAAGGCTCCGCATCGTGGGCGCGGCCTACGACCTGGACGACGGATCGGTCAATTTCTTCGACGAGGGCTGAATTGTCCGCCGGCCGTGCGCCGGGCGCGTTCGTCGTCGCGCCCACCGTCACCAAGCTGCCGCCCGAGGCGCGCGGCGGCGTGCTGCTGACCGGCTCGCACGGGGGGCGCTACGCCGGAGGGCTGGCGCTGCTCGCCGGCGTGCGTGCCGCGGTGTTCCACGACGCCGGCATCGGCCGGGACGAGGCAGGGATCGGCGCGCTGGCGCTGTTCGACGCGCTCGGTGTGCCCGCCTGCGCCATCGGGCACGACACGGCGCGGGTGGGCGACGCGGCGGACATGCTGGCGCGCGGCCGGGTCAGCCGCGCCAACTCGGCTGCGGCCACGCTAGGAGTCGTCCCCGCGATGCGGTGCGACGCGGCGCTGGCCCGGCTGGAGGCAGCCGAACTGCGCGCCTACGACGTGCCGCACGCGGACGAGGCGCGCATCGTGCTCGACCTGCCCCGCGCCCACCGGCGCGTCGTGCTGGTGGACAGCGCCTCCCTCGTCCGGCCGGACGACGCCGGCGCGATCATCGTCACGGCCTCGCACGGCGGCCTGGTCGGCGGCGACCCGGCGATGGCATTGCGCGCCGACGCCTGGGCCGCGGTGTTCAACGACGCCGGCATCGGCATCGACCGCGCCGGGCTCGGCCGCCTACCCGCGCTCGACGCCCGCGGCATCGCCGCCGTCACCGTCGCCGCCGCCAGCGCCTGCATCGGCGAGGCGCGCTCGACTTTCGAGGACGGCGCGGTGTCGGCGCTCAACGCGATGGCGGCGGCGCGGGGCGCGCGGGAGGGCGAGCGGGCGCGGGAACTGGTGCTGCGCTGGGCCGCTGCCTGATCGCTCAGAGCCCATTCGAGCCATCCGCGACCGGCTGGCACGTATTACCTTACGCGTAATCGACGGTCGGACCTCCCCTTCGCTAATGCCGGGACATCGCCCGGACACGCAGGGCGCCCCTAGCCAGGAGGTTCGAGATGACCAACGCCCCCGAGATCGCCACCCGCTACGTCGCGCTCTGGAACGAGACGGACGGAGAACGGCGACGCGACCTGATCGCTGAAAGCTGGACCGAGAACGCGAGCTATGTCGATCCACTGATGAGGGGCGAGGGTCACGACGGCATCGACGCTCTCATTGCCGCCGTCCATGAGCGCTTCCCCGGTCATCGATTTACAGTCAGAGGCGAGCCGGACGGTCACAACAATCGGGTGCGCTTCTCATGGTCGCTCGGCGCCGCGGACGCTCCTCCGGTGGCGCATGGGACCGACTTCGCCGTGCTCGCCGCCGATGGGCGCCTCCAGAGCGTGACGGGCTTCCTGGATCAAGCTCCAGCTCGCGCGTGACGCGCCTCGTGCTTTGCACCAGTCCTGAAGGAGCATGACTATGAGCACCGCTCAAGCGCACCCAACACGCACCGGCGACGCTGGCGAGCCGAGCTTCATCCGTACCGCCGACGGCGTGGGCCTCTTCTACCGCGACTGGGGCCAGGGAGAGCCGGTCGTGTTCGTCGCGAGCTGGTCCATGCCGTCGGATTCGTGGAGCTATCCGATGCTCGCGCTGTCCGAGCAGGGCTTCCGCTGCGTCGCCTTCGACCGCCGCGGCCACGGACGGTCGAGCGACCCGGGTCGTGGCTATGACTTCGACACGCTGGCCGACGACATTGCCGCCGTGCTGGGTGCGCTGGACTTGCGCGGCCTCACCCTCGTCGGCCACTCGGTGGCCGGCGCCGAGCTCGTTCGATACTTGACCCGGCACGGCAACGGACGGGTCGCGCGCATCGCCCTGGTATCGACCACAACGCCACTGCTCCTGAAGATGGCGGACAATCCGAACGGCATCGACGCAGCCGTGTTCGAGAGCATGCGTGCAGATCAGCTCATGCGGGACTTCCCCAAGTGGATCGAGGACAATCTCGGACCCTTCGCGACTCCGCAGACCTCGCCGCAGATGCTGGAGTGGGTCAGGGGCATGGCCCTGCAGGCGTCGTTGCAGGCGCTGGTCCACCTGAACCGCGCGCTCACCAAGGAAGACTTCCGGGCCGAACTTGCGGAGATCGCGGTTCCAACGCTGGTCATCCACGGCGACCACGACGTCTCCAGCCCGATCGACCTCACGGGCCGTGCCACGGCCGAGCTTATCCCGGGTGCGCGGCTGAAGGTTTACGAGGGCGCGCCCCACGGCCTTTTCGTCACCCACATCGACCGCCTGAATGCCGACCTGCTGGCTTTCATCCAAGGTGGCGCCTGACAGGCTCTCAGGAGCTGGCCAGCTCGGCCGCCGCGAGTTCGGCCACGTGCAGGGCCAGCGCGGGCGCCTCGCCGTCCCCCAGGGTCCATGCTGCCGAGAGGCCGGCATACGCCAGGACCCATCGCAGCAGGCGCCGGCGATCCAGCCCCGCCATCTCCGCCACGACGGTCGCCCGCCGGGCCAGGCGTCCCGGAGCGGTCGCGGCCGAGGGATGGGGGTTGCAGAAATCGGGGTTGCAGAAGAGGTTCGCGAAGTCGAAGCCGCGCTCGCCGATCAGGCGCTTGGGGTCGATGGTGAGCCAGCCGCGCGGGCCGAAATCCAATACGTTGCCGTGGTGGATATTGCCGTGCAGGACAACGATGTCCCGCGGCTCCGCGAGCAGGTCGCGCGCCGCCGTCGCGGCCCGGCGCAGGATGCCGCCATGCCGCGCCGCCGCCGGCTCAAGCTCCCGGAACCAATCCGATAAGGGGATCAGCTCGGGCGGTGCCCGATCCCGTGGCGCGTGCAGCCGGGCCGCCACGTCGCAGATGATCCGGCTCGCCGCGTCGTCCTGCCCGGCGTGCGCCATCTCGGCGAGCGAGGCGGTCCCCACGGCGCGCTCCAGCAGCAAGGCGTCGCCCTCCTGGGCCAGCACGCGGGCCGCGCCCTCGCCGTCCCACCAGGCCATCAGCAGCCCGCCCCACCGCTCCTCCGCCTCGGAGGCGACCTTGAGCATGGCGGGCGCACCGTCCTGGCGCACCGGCAGCAACCGGCTGCTGCGGGTGACGATCGGCGGGCCGTCCGACGTAAGGCGCCAGCGGGCGAGCTACTCATCGAACACTGAGGTCCTAAGGCGACGCCCAACAATGCCTGAATCGGATGGGACCGAGCGCCTGGGCCGGCTCGGACAGGGGATTCCGGCGCAGTTGATC
>JBBSIT010000458.1:0-4516 GCA_038231995.1 Acetobacterales bacterium
AGGACCTGACCCGGCGCGTCGCCGCGTTCGAGGCGCAGGTCAACCGGGATGCTTGCGCCGTCGCCGATCGCCTCTGGGTCAAGGACCACCTCGATCCCGAGGAGGAGAAACTACGGGTCTCAAGCTAGACGTGGTTTAGCATGCTGCAGCTCCCCTGAGATTGGGATGCTCCCAGGATGCGCCTGGCGACGCACGCAGTCCATATCCTACGGGCCGAGGCGGCGGTCAGACGTTGCCGACCTCCTCCGCCGGCGGCTCGTCGTCCGGCCCGTAGTATAGCGCGGCGCATTCGTCGCCCAGCACGCGGCCGACTACCTCGATGCTGTCGCGGTAGGCGTCGCGGATGAAGTCCATGGTGTCGAGGTGGCGGTCCTCGAAATACATGCGGTGCACCTGGTCGCGCTCCGCGCCGTACACCACGCGGTCGATGCGGCTCCAGATGCTCGCCATCGTGCACATGCCGCAGGGCTGCAACGTCGAGTAGAGCGTCGCCCCGCGCAGCTCGTCGCGCTGCAGGGCGGCGCCGGCCCGGCGGATCGCGACCATCTCGGCGTGGGCAGTGGGGTCGTGGCGCAGGCCGACCTCGTTGTGGCCCTCGGCGACCACCTCGCCGCCGAGCACGATGACGCAGCCGATCGGGCTGGCGCCCTCCTTGCCCTCGCCCTGGCGCGCGAGGTCGAGGGCGCGGCGCATGAAGCGGAGGTCGTCCGGCGTGGCGGCCTGGGCGGGAGTGGCGCCGGGCGTGGCTTGGGCTTCGGAAGGTTTGCTGTCCATGGATGGACAGCGCCCGGGCTGTAGCACGGGTTGCACATGAAAACGGCCCGGACGATCGCTCGTCCGGGCCGCATCGGGGCGTGGCTGCTTACGCCGACTTTGTCATGATCTCGTCGGCGATGTTGCGGGGCACCGGGTCATAGTGGTGGAACTGCATGGTGAAGCTGGCGCGGCCCTTGGTCATGCCGCGGAGCTGCGAGATGTAGCCGAACATCTCCTTCAGCGGCACGTGGCCACGGACGATCACCGTGCTGCCCGAGCTCTCCTGGCTCTGGATGGTGCCGCGGCGACGGTTCAGGTCGCCGACGACATCGCCCACGTGGTCCTGCGGCGTCGTGACCTCCACGTCCATGATCGGCTCCAGGATGATCGGGCTGGCGCGCTTCATGCCTTCGCGGAAGCAGGCCTTGGCCGCGATCTCGAACGCGAGCGCGGAGCTATCCACGTCGTGGTACTTGCCGTCGATCAGGGTGTACTTGAAGTCCACCGTCTGGAACCCGGCCAGCACGCCGGTGTCGGCCTGGTTGCGGATGCCCTTCTCGACGGCGGGGATGTACTCCTTCGGCACGGTGCCGCCGACGACCTTGTTCTCGAACACCACGCCTGTGTTCCGCTCCAGCGGCTCGAAGGTGATCTTCACCTCGGCGAACTGGCCGGAGCCGCCGGTCTGCTTCTTGTGGGTGTAGGTCTCGGTGTGGGAGCGCCTGATCGTCTCGCGATAGGCCACCTGCGGCGCGCCGATATTGGCGTCCACGCCGTACTCGCGGCGCAGCCGGTCGATGATGATCTCAAGGTGTAGCTCGCCCATGCCGGACAGGATGATCTGCCCGGTCTCCTGGTCGGTCTTGAGGCGCAGCGACGGGTCCTCGCCGGCCAGCTTTGCCAGGCCGAGCGTCATCTTCTCGACGCCGTCCTTGGTCTTGGGCTCGACCGAGATGTCGATCACGGGAACCGGGAACGCCATGCGCTCCAAGATCACCGGGTCCTCGGCGGCGGCGAGGGTGTCGCCGGTGCCGGTATCCTTGAGGCCGACGAAGGCGGCGATGTCGCCGGCATGGACCTCCTTGATCTCGGCGCGCTTGTCCGCATGCATCTGGAACATACGGCCGATGCGCTCCTTGCTGTCCTTCGTGGTGTTCTGCACCGTGTCGCCCGACTTGAGCGTGCCGGCGTAGACGCGCACGAACGTCAGCGTGCCGTACTTGTCGTTGATGATCTTGAACGCCAGGCCGGCGAACGGCGCATTCACATTGGCCGGGATGATGCGGCGCGCGACCGTCTCGTCGTCGCCCTCCTCGGCCGCGACCTTGATGCCGGGAATGTCTACCGGGCTCGGCAGGTAGTCGAGCACCGCGTCAAGCAGGGGCTGCACGCCCTTGTTCTTGAAAGCTGTACCGCACAGCACCGGCCGGAACACGCCGCTGATGGCGCCGGCCTTGATGCAGCGCTTCAGGGTCGAGACATCAACGTCGCCCTTGTCGAAATACTCCTCCATCGCCTCGTTATCGACCGAGAGCGCGGTGTCGAGCAGCAATTGGCGGTACTCCGCCGCCTTGTCCGCCAGCTCGGCCGGGATCGGCTCGTCGTGGAACTTGGCGCCAAGCTCGCCGCCCTCCCACACGATGACCTTCATCTCGACCAGGTCCACGACGCCGATGAAGGTGTCCTCGGTGCCGATCGGGAGCTGCAGCGGCAGCGCGATGATGTCGAGCTTCTCCTTCAGCGTGTCGAACGCGCGGTAGAAGTCGGCGCCGGTGCGGTCGAGCTTGTTGATGAAGATGATGCGCGGCACGTTGTAGCGGTCGGCCAGGCGCCAGTTGGTCTCGGACTGCGGCTGCACGCCGGCGACGCCCTCGATGATGAACACGGCGCCGTCGAGCACGCGCAAAGAGCGGTTCACCTCGATGTTGAAGTCGATGTGGCCCGGCGTGTCGATGATGTTGATGCGGTGGGCCTTCCACTCGCACGTGACCGCGGCGGAGGTGATCGTGATGCCGCGCTCACGCTCCTGCTCCATGTAGTCGGTCGTCGTGTTGCCGTCATGCACCTCGCCGATGCGGTGCGACACGCCGGTATAGTACAGGATGCGCTCGGTCGTGGTGGTCTTGCCCGCGTCGATGTGAGCGGTAATGCCGATGTTGCGGATCTTGTCGAGCGAAGTGGTGCCGGACACGGGGTAACCTCCATAAGGCGGCGGGCGCAGCGAGGCACCTGCCCCGCGCGCCCGTCCACGACCCGGCGCCTCGGATAGGCTCGGCGCCGTCTGATTTCGATGCTCATGTGCGCTCAGCACGAGCGTTTTGCAACCGCCCGGACGCATGCGAGCCTGCATTCCAGACCGGAGTTCCGCCATGCCCGAATACGACGCCGAAGCCACCCTCGCCCGCCTGCAAGCCTGGGTGGAATGCGAGAGCCCGACCTGGGACGCCGCCGCCGTGGACCGCATGGGCGACCTCGCCGCGCGCGACCTCGCCGGGCTTGGCGCCGCAGTCGAGCGCATCCCAGGCCGCATGGGCTTCGGCGGCTGCGTGCGCGCCCGCTTTCCGCACGCCAGCACCGGACCCGGCGTGCTCGTGCTGGCGCATCTCGACACGGTGCATCCCATCGGCACCCTCGGCGCTCTGCCGTGGCGGCGCGAGGGCGGGCGCGCCTGGGGACCCGGCGTGCTCGACATGAAGGGCGGCGCGGTGCTCGCGCTGGAGGCGATGCGCATGCTGGACGGGCGCACGACGCTGCCCGTGACGATCCTGCTGACGTCGGATGAGGAAGTGGGCAGCCCCAGCACGCGCGAGCTGATCGAGGCGGAGGCGCGCAGAGCGGCCCGCGTGCTGGTACCGGAGCCGGCGCTGCCCTCTGTGTCTCCTGGGGGCGGCGTGGTCACCGGGCGCTACGCCATCGCACGGTTCAATCTGCGGGCGACGGGGCGGCCGAGTCACGCCGGGTCGCGGCTGGCGGACGGGCGATCGGCAATCGCCGAGATGGCGCGGCAGGTGGTCGCGATCGAGGACATGACGACGGAGAGCTGCACGTTCAGCGTCGGCGTGATCCGCGGCGGACAGTGGGTCAACTGCGTCGCGTCGAGCTGCGACGCGGAGGTGCTGAGCATGGCGAAGCGGCAGGCGGACCTGGACGCGGGCGTGGCGCGCATGCTGGCGCTGCCGCCCGCGACGCAGGGCGCCGGGCTGCAGGTCGAACGCGGGGTGACGCGGCCGGTGTGGGAGCCGGATGGGGGGACGATGGCGCTGTACGAGCGCGCCCGCGCGCTGTCCGGCGGGCAGCTCGCACATGGCAGCGCGGGCGGTGGGTCCGACGGCAACTTCACCGGGGCGATGGGCGTGCCGACGCTCGACGGGCTGGGGCCGGAGGGCGCGGGCTATCACACGCTGGACGAGCACGTGCTGGAGGCGAGCCTGCCGGTGCGGGCGCGGCTGCTGGCCGGGTTGCTGGCGATGGGGTGAGGCTGCTGCGGGACGGGAGCCTCGATCGCCTGGACGGCACGGGAGCGCCTGACGCAACATGCCTGGCGAAAACCTCATCCAAGCTCCGAGCCCTTACCTGGAGGAGCATGCCATGCAGTTGAACCCGTATCTCTTCTTCAACGGTAACTGCCCAGGGAGGACCCATCGGACAGCGGCTTGACACGGGACTCGCGGCGTGAGTCAAGCTCTCCCTGTCGCCGTCCCCGGATCCCGAACCCAGTGCCGATGGTTGTGTGCTTCCCACCGCTGCTGCGGCGCCCGCG
>JBBSIT010000459.1:0-4512 GCA_038231995.1 Acetobacterales bacterium
CATCCTGTTCCGCGCCACCCACCGCGGCACCTACGAGAACGACATCCTCGTCGGCAATTTCGTCCGCACGCGGCTGGACGGCTTCACCGAGGCCGACCTCGACGCCCTGGAGGAAGTCATGGAACTGCCCGACGCCCTGCTGGCCGACTGGCTCACCGGTCGCCAGCCGATCCCGGCCAGCGTGGACACGCCGATGCTGCGCGCCATCCGCGCAGCCGCCGAGAGCGGAGAGGCCCAGCCGGCCGCAGGCCACGGAAACTTCATATGACCGCCACCATCTACGGCGCCCCCGAGGGCTTCGACGCGCAGTTGCTGATCCGGCGCCGGGCGGAGCACCGCGGCACGGTCCTGCATGTCGTGCGCGACGACGCGCGCATGGCGCGGCTGGCGGAGGCGCTGGCCTTCTTCGCGGCCGAACTCGATGTGCTGCGCTTCCCCGCCTGGGACTGCCTGCCCTATGATCGCGTGTCGCCCAACGCCGAGCTGGTCAGCGAGCGGATCGCGACCCTCGCGCGGCTGCTGGAGCCGGCGCCCCGGCCGCGGATCGTGCTCACCACTGTCAACGCGCTGGTACAGCGCGTGCCGCCGCGCGAGGCGTTCGCGGGCGTCACCCTGGCGCTCCGCGCCGGCGGCACTGCCGACCCGGACGCGGTGGTACGGTTCCTGGAGGCGAACGGCTACGGCCGCGCCGGCACCGTCATGGAGCATGGCGAATACGCCACCCGCGGCGGCATCATCGACATCTATCCCGCCGGGGAGCCGGCACCGGTGCGGCTCGATCTGTTCGGCGACACCATCGAGAGCATGCGCCGGTTCGACCCGAGCACCCAGCGCAGCAACGACCGGGTTGCCGAGTTGATCCTGCGCCCCGTCTCCGAAGTCCCGCTCGACCCGGCGAGCGTCACCCGCTTCCGCGAGGGCTGGCGCGAGGCGTTCGGCCCCACAGCGGCTGCCGACCCGCTCTATCAGTACATCTCCGAGGTCCGCCGCCACCCCGGCATGGAGCACTGGGTCCCGCTGTTCCATGCCCGCATGGACACGCTGATCGACTACCTGCCGGACCCATCGGTCAGCCTCGACCACCAGGCCGGCGAGGTGCTGGCCGCTCGGTTGGAGATGATCGCCGACCATTACGCCGCCCGTCGCACCCCGCCGCGGGACGGCGAGGTGCCGTATCGGCCGCTGCCGCCCGCGACGCTCTATCTCGACCAGGCCGGCTGGGACGCGATGCTCGCGGCCGGGCCGGTCATGGCGTTCAGCCCGTACGGCAAGCCGGACGGGGCGGACGGTTTCGACGCGGGCGGACGGCCCGGCACCTTGTTCACCAAGGCTGGCGCCGGGATCGGCGACAACGTGTTCCAGCAGTTGCGCACGCAGGCGGCGCAATGGGCCAAGGCGGGCCGGCGCAGCGTCGTCGCGGCCTGGACCCGCGGCTCGCGCGAGCGGCTGGTGCATATGCTGCGAGAGAACGGCCTCAAGGTCGAGCAGGCCGAGACCTGGGGCGCGGTGCAGAAGCTGCCCACCGAGGTCACGAGCGTGGTCGCGCTCGGCGTCGAGCGCGGCTTCGTCACGGACCGGCTCTCCGTCGTCGGCGAGCAGGACCTGCTGGGCGAGCGCATCAGCCGCGCACCGCGCCGCCGCAAGCGCGCCGACCAGTTCATCGCCGAGGCCACTGAGATCGCCGAAGGCGACCTCGTGGTGCACCAGGATTGCGGCGTCGGGCGCTACAGCGGCCTCAAAACCCTGCGCGTCGGCCCGGCGCCGCATGACTGCCTCCGCCTGGTCTATGACGGCGACGAGAAGCTCTATCTCCCCGTGGAGAACATCGAGCTGCTGTCCCGCTTCGGCAGCGAGACCGGCGGCGTGGCGCTGGACAAGCTCGGGGGCGCTGCCTGGCAGACGCGCAAGGCGCGGATGAAGCAGCGCATCCGCGATATGGCGGGCGAGCTGATCCGCACCGCAGCCGCCCGCCGGCTGCGCGACGCGGCGAGCCTAGCGCCGGCCGAAGGCGCGTGGGACGAGTTCTGCGCCCGCTTCCCGTTTGCGGAGACGGACGATCAGTCCCGCGCCATCGCCGACGTGCTGGAGGACCTGGCCGCCGGCCGTCCGATGGACCGGCTGATCTGCGGCGACGTGGGCTTCGGCAAGACCGAGGTGGCGCTGCGCGCCGCTTTCGTGGCCGCCATGTCGGGCGCGCAGGTGGCCGTCGTCGTGCCCACCACGCTGCTGGCCCGGCAGCATTTCCGCACCTTCTCCGCCCGCTTCGCCGGGCTGCCGGTGAAAATCGGCCAGCTCAGCCGCATGGTGACGGCGAAGGAGGCGGTCGAGACCAAGGCCGGGCTGAAGGACGGCAGCGTCAATATCGTCGTCGGCACCCACGCCCTGCTCGCCAAGGGCATCGAGTTCGCCGATCTGGAGCTGCTGATCGTCGATGAGGAGCAGCATTTCGGCGTCAGCCACAAGGAGAAGCTGAAGCAGCTCAAGGCCGACGTCCACGTGCTGACGCTGACCGCGACGCCGATCCCGCGCACGCTGCAGCTCGCTTTGACGGGCGTGCGCGAGATGAGTCTGATCGCGACGCCGCCGATCGACCGCCTGGCCGTGCGCACCTTCATCTCGCCATTCGACGGCGTGGTGATCCGTGAAGCCATCCAGCGCGAGCGGTTCCGCGGCGGCCAGGTGTTCTGCGTGGTGCCGCGGATCGAAGACATGGACCGCATGGCCGAGCGCCTGCGCGCGATCGTGCCCGAGGCGCGCATGATCCAGGCGCATGGCCGCCTTGCGCCGACCGAACTCGAGCGGGTGATGACCGAGTTCGGCGACGGCAAGTTCGATATCCTGCTGTCGACCAACATCGTCGAGAGCGGGCTCGATATGCCGGCGGTCAACACGCTGGTGATCCACCGGGCTGACATGTTCGGGCTGGGTCAGCTCTATCAGTTGCGCGGCCGGGTCGGGCGCGGCAAGCAGCGCGGCTACGCCTACCTGACCTGGCCGCCGAACCACCGCCTCTCGGCGGCCGCCGAGAAGCGGCTGGACGTGATGCAGACGCTGGACACACTGGGCGCCGGGTTCACGCTGGCGTCGCACGACCTGGACATCCGCGGCGCCGGCAACCTGCTCGGCAACGAGCAGAGCGGGCACATCCGCGAGGTCGGGATCGAGCTGTATCAGCAGATGCTCGAGGACGCCGTGGTCGAGATGCGCGCCGAAAAGGGCCGCAAGCGCGCCGAGGACCGCGACTGGACGCCGAATATCCAGCTCGGGCTGCCGGTGCTGATCCCCGACACCTACGTCGCCGACCTGCCCGTGCGCCTCGGCCTGTATCGGCGTATCGGCGCGCTGACCTCGGATGCCGAGAGCGAGGCGATGGCGGCCGAGCTGGTCGACCGCTTCGGGCCTATGCCGCCGGAGGTGGAGAACCTGCTGCAGGTGGTCGCACTCAAGCGCATGTGCCGCGAGGCCGGGGTCGAGAAGCTCGAGGCGGGCCCGAAGGGCATGGTGCTGCAGTTCCGCGGCAACGCTTTCCGCAACCCGGCCGGCCTCATCGCCTGGCTCGGCCGCGTCAAGCATCCGATCCGCCTACGGCCGGACCACAAGCTGGCGGTCGTGCGGGACATGGGCGTGGGCGAGCGGATGAAGGTCGGCCGCGACGTCCTGATGGCCCTGAACCAGCTCGCGAACGAGGTCGCGGCGGCCGCCTAATTAGCCCGAGTTCCGAACGCGGTCGGTTCTGGGCGCACGACGACGGGATGCGCGCCATCACAGTCTCAATTTTCAGAAATGACTTGACGAACAAAGACTCTGCATTCAGTTTTAGCTAACAATTCTGTGCGATGATCCCATTTACGCGCGGCCTCGCCGCCTCGGGCCTGGGACGACGATGCTATTCAACTCGTTTGAATTCATTTTTCTGTTCGCGCCCGTGGTGCTGGGCGGATTCTGGTTGTTTCGTAGCCGCCCGGCCGTGTGGCTTATTGCCGCGTCGGTGTTTTTCTACGCGTGCTGGCAGCCCCTCAACCTTCTCCTGATCGCGCCCTCCATCGGGGTCAACTACCTCGTCGTGCGCTCGCTGCTGCGTTGGGCGGACACACGCCCACGGGCCTCTCGCTTGCTGTTTTGGGCCGGCATCGCGTTCAACGTGTGCGTCCTCGGCTATTTCAAATACACCAACTTCCTGGTCGGCGTGTTCAACGACGTCTCAGGCGGAGCGCTGACGTTCAGCTCGGTCGCGCTGCCGCTCGGCATCTCCTTCATCACGTTCCAGAAGATCGCCCTGCTGGTCGACGTCCGGCAGGGCCGGGTCCGGGAGGTGCGGTGGCGGGATTACCTCCTGTTCGTCCTGTTCTTCCCGCCGCTGATCGCCGGGCCGATCGTGCACTACCGCGAACTCATGCCGCAGTTTGCGGGCCTGCGCCCGCAGTCCGACGACATCGCGGTCGGCGCGACCCTGTTCTTCGTCGGCCTGTGCAAGAAGGTCCTGCTGGCCGACACGATCGCGCCGCTGATCGC
>JBBSIT010000460.1:0-4501 GCA_038231995.1 Acetobacterales bacterium
ACCTGCTCGTTTTCCATATAAGGCACGGCCTGTGCCGACGATGCGGCGACCAGGCCGACGTAGGGCTTCTGGTCTTCCAAAAGCTTCCAGGCCGGATCCATCCGGTTCTCGTCGCCGCCCATCGTGCGTGCGCCCATGATCAGCCCATAGGCGGCGAGGGTGAAATTCGCTGGGCTGTGTGCCACGACGTGGCCCTTGATGCGCTCACCATAGCGCTTCTGGGCCAGCCAGTAATCCGCCCAGGACGCTGGCTGCTCCACCTGCTTCTTGTTCCAGACCATCGAGAGGTATTGGTAGTTCTGCGCGATGCCGAAGGGCGGGATCAGCTTCGCGTTGGCGGTGGACAGGTACTTGATGTTCGGGACTTCACGCTCGCTGATGGGCTCCAGGAACTTCTCGCGCGAGCCGAGGATGATCGTCGCCGGCACCATCTCCGCGGCGACGTCGAAGCCAGGCGCGCCGCGGCTCGCGCGGATGCGCGGGTACGGGTCCACACCCCCGGAATCGTCGTAGGTCACCTTGACCGAGAATTTCTTCTCGAACGGCTCGATGATCGTCCGGATCGCGATGTCGCGGTATTCGCCACCATAAGCCGCGATCGTCAGCGTGTCCGCTGCTCGCGCGATGATCGGCGGGGCAGCCAGGATGGGAACCGCCGCGGCGGTCCGAAGGGCAGCGCGTCGCGTGATGAGCATGGCGACCTCCATGACGGGACGATCCTGGCGCAATCCGCCCGGAGATCAAACAACAATTGCGCTCGCGTTTGCGCTGCCCCTACGCTTCCGCGGCATCGCACGCACCATATGGAGGCGACATGACCGGGCGCATCCTCTATGCCGCCGAGCTGGACCTGCCCGACGAGGACATCCCGGCCTTCAGCGATTGGTATGCCGGCCGCCACGCGCCGGACCTCTATCAGGCAGGGTTCACCGTCTGTACCTGCTACCGGGCCATCAGCGGCGGCATGAAGCTGATCGATTTCTACGAGGCGGCGGACTGGACGATCTTCGAGTCCGACGCCTATCGCCGGATCGGGCCGCGCGATGCGTACAGACCGCCGCTGATGGCTAAGCGCACCAACAAGGCGCACACCGTCTATGCCTACCGTCCGGGCGCCGCCGACCCGCCGTCCTTGTCCGCTGACTGGATCGGCTTCGCCCGCTTCTCCGCGACCCCGCAGGCGCTGGCGACGCTGGAAGACGCGCTGGCGGGTCCGACCGGGGCGGCGCTGATCGCCGCCGGCGCGAAGCAGGTGCGCCTGGCGGAGCGCGGCCGGGATCATCCGCGTAATCCCACCCATCGACCCGGCGCTATCATGCTGGCGGAATGGGATAGCCAGCCGCCTGACATGGCCGATATGGGCCGCATCGTCGCCGAGCTGATCGAGACGAGCGACCTGGACAGTTTCGTGGGCCACCGCCTGTATCCCTGGCCAGACAAGCCGCGCGCCGCGTGACCTCAAGATTGTCCGATCGCCTCCGTCCGTTTCTCCTGGTCGTTGTTCCCGCCACGTTCCTGTTCGTGTTCTTCGTGGTGCCGAACGGCTTCCTGCTTGCGGCAAGCTTCCTTAAATCCGACGCGCAGGTGCTGACCGACGAGCGGACACTGGAGAACTATGGCTTCCTGTTCGGCCACCCGCTGTATCGCGGCGCGCTCGTCCGCACGTTCATGATCGGCGCGCTGGTCGGCGCGCTGGTGGTCGTTCTCGCCTATCCTCTCGCCTTCTTCCTGGCGCGAACATCCACCCGTTGGAAGGGTGCCCTGATCGCGCTGGCGCTGACGCCGCTGCTGGCAAGCGTCGTCGTGCGCACCTATGGCTGGTGGGTGCTACTGAACCGCGACGGGGTCATCAGCGACCTGGTGCGCTGGCTCGGCATCACGTCGGAGCCGCCGGTCATGCTGCCCTCCGTCGGCGCTATCGTCGTCGGGCTGACGCATTCGCTGCTGCCGTTCGGCGTGCTGACCATACACAGCGCGCTGAACGGCATAAACCCGAACCTGGAACGGGCCGCGCTCAGCCTGGGCGCCACGCGTAGCTGGACCTTCCTGCGCATCACCTTGCCGCTCTCGGCCGGCGGCGTGGCCGGTGGTTTCCTGCTGGCCTTCTCGCTCGCCATCAGCGCCTACGCCACGCCCACGATCCTCGGCGGGCCGCGGACGGAGACCATGGCGACGCTGATCTACAAGTTCATGGTGTCGCTGATGGACTGGTCGATCGGCTCCGCCCTCGGCACCATGCTGATCATCAGCTCCATGGGGCTGATCGCGCTCGGCACCGCGCTGGGCGCGCGGCGAGGGACGGTCTAGCGCGGCATGCAGGCACGCAACGTCCCCTGGGCGATGCTCCGCGGCGTGGTCGCGCTGCTGTACCTGTTCATCCTGGTGCCGATCGTCATCACCGTCACGGTGTCGTTCAATGCAGTGAACCAGTCGAAATTCCCGCCTCTGGGCTTCTCGCTGCGATGGTGGGCCGAGGCGATGTCGGCCCGGTGGCTGCAGCCGCTCGCGTTCAGCATCGAGCTCGGCCTGCTGACCGCGGTACTGTCGATCCTGCTAGGCATGCCGCTGGCCTTCGCTCTGGTGCGCTACCGCTTCCCCGGCCGCGACCTGCTCGCGACGCTCGCACTTGGTCCCTTGGCGCTGCCCGCGCTGGTGACCGGCATCGGGTTGCTGCAACTGATCCAGGCCGCCGGGTTCGGAATCCTGTTCGGCTTCCCCACCCTGCTGATCGGGCACATGGTCATCTGCCTGCCGTTTTCGGTGCGCACCATCGCCATCAGCCTGCGCCAGTTGCCGCCGAGTCTGGAGCAGGCCGCGCTCAGCCTGGGTGCGAAGCCGGACGCGGTGCTACGGGAGATCACGCTACCGCTGATCAAGAGCGGCGTGTTCGCCGGCGCCGTGTTCGCGTTCATCCACTCGTTCACGGACTACAGCATCTCGCTGTTCCTCTCGCGGCCCGGTATGCAGCCGATCACCATCACCATCCTGAGCTTCCTGGAATACGGCTTCGCGCCGACCCTCGCCGCCGTAGCAGCACTGACGCTGGCCGTGCCGCTGGTGCTGATCGTGCTGGTGCAGCGCGTCTTCCGCGTGGGCGATTTCCTCTACGCGGAGAGTTCCCGTGACTGACCCGGCGGTCGCCTTGCTGGGCGTACGAAAGCGCTTCGGCGCCATGGTGGCGGTGGATGGCGTCGACCTCACGGTGGAGCGGGGCGAGTTCCTCACGCTGCTCGGCCCGTCCGGCTGCGGCAAGACTACCACCCTGAGCATGATCGCGGGCTTCCTGCAGCCGGATGCGGGCGCGATCCGCCTGGCCGGCAAGCCAGTGGACGCGCTGCCGCCCTTTCGGCGGGACATTGGCCTGGTGTTCCAGGATTACGCGCTGTTCCCGCACATGACGGTGGCCGAGAATGTCGCGTTCGGGCTGCGCATGCGCCGGGTCGGGCGCGCCGAGATGGAGCAGCGCGTCGCCGAGGCGCTCGATCTGGTGAAACTGACCGGGCTCGAAGCCCGCCGGCCACTGGCGCTCAGCGGGGGGCAGCGGCAGCGCGTGGCGCTGGCCCGCGCCCTGGTGATCCGCCCGACGGTGCTGTTGCTTGATGAACCGCTCAGCAATCTCGACTTGAAGCTGCGTGAAAGCATGCGCCTGGAAATCACCGAGGTGCAACGCCGGACCGGCGTCACCACCATCCTGGTCACCCACGACCAGAGCGAGGCGCTGGTGATGTCTGACCGGATCGCGGTGATGAACCGTGGCCGCATCGAGCAAGGAGCGCCCGCCCGCTCGATCTACGAGGCCCCGGCCACGCGCTTCGTCGCGGAATTCATCGGCACGATGAACATGGTTGAGGCCTTGGCCGTCAATGCGAGTGACGCGGGGGGCTGCATGGTCCGCATCGGCGCAGACACGTTGTTCGTCGCGGCACCGCAGGCGATCGCCGCAGGGCAACGCACGCTGCTGGCCTTCCGGCCCGAGCGCAGCAGCTTGAGCAGTCCGGCTCCAGACCGCTCAGCACTGCGTCTGTCAGGCGTTGTTGCGCAGCACGTCTATCTCGGCACGAGGACGGAGCTGCACGTCCGGCTGGCCGGGAACAAGAACTGCATCATCGAAACGGCAAACGATCGCTCGACTATGCTTCCATCAGTCGGCGATACCGTTACGCTGCACGTCGCGGAGGCTGATTGCATCGCCTATCCCGCTCCTGACCTGGGCCTGGGTCACGATCCGGAGCTTGCAACGGAACCGACGTGACGGCTTGCAGGCAGGACTTCGCGTTGCCCGAACGCCTCGTCCAGTCCGACGCAAGCCGCACAGGGGGTGACCCAACATCGCTGCTACCAGACGCAAAGTAGCGAAGGGGGTCGCTCGCCTGAGCCGGGCCGCTACGGTGGCGGCCTCTGCAGGCCGCAGGGCCATTCAGTTCTGATTACGCCGTGCCGAGGGCGAGCAGCTGGTCGAAGCTGACGGCGTTGGTGTAGAGCGCGAGGCTGACGTTCTGGA
>JBBSIT010000461.1:0-4485 GCA_038231995.1 Acetobacterales bacterium
ACCAGAAAGCCGCCATATGGGAATGACCGCCGTGCAGCCAAGCACAACAACTATGGGTCTCGAACTGGACGCAGTTTAAAGCAGTCCGGCAGCTAGCGGCCAGCTGGCCCACCGACGGTGTCTTTGAGCCGGCTGCCAAGCGTCTGCTTCTGGGCCCAGCCCACCTTTCCATGATGAGATGGCGGCGGCAGCCCTCCAACCTTCGATCAAGGTGCGAGCGAACCCTGTTAAACTAAGGCGTATATCGTAACGAAACTCCGCCAGGACCTCCGGTCTGATACACTATGGGCAATAGCGTATCAGGCCGCCGCCATCAGATCGGTTTTCGGGAAGTCGTTGCCCTTGAACAGCAGCGGGAGGCTGCGGGCTTTGGCAAGAGCGTAGGACGCGCAGTCGCCCAGGTTGAGACCGGCGGGATGACGACCTTTGCCATACCGCAGGAAGGCTTCCCGCGCCTCCTGCGCCAGTTCCTCGTCCTGCGCCAACACCTGCATGCCTGCCCGCGCGATCAGCGCATCGAGGTCTGCCCAGGAGGCAGCGTCCCCCGTGCGGCCAGCCAGCACCATGCTGGTCTCAAGCAAGCTGACCCAGGAGAGCAGGCAGCCTTCCGCCGTGGCGATGACCTGCAGAAAGCTGTCGGCCTCCGGCTCGCGGCGCAGGATCGCGATCAGAGCCGAGCTGTCGATGACGATCACGCCGGCAGGCCGTTCTCGTCATATAGGTCAGCATCCGTCAGCAACTCGCGACCCTGCAGCGTTGCGGCACTGCGCAGGCTGATGCCGCGGAGATCCTCGTACAGCGAGCTTGCATCCGACCGGACCGGGCGACGTCGGCGAACACCGTCCGGGATGAACTCCGCCCCTGCCTGTTCCAAGGCTTGTCGGACGCCCTCACGGGTGACGCTTGCGACGCGCTCGTTTCCGTCGGTCCCCTCGAGCCGGCGGATCGTGACGACGGAGACATGGGCGCGGTGGGCCAACTCGGCCTGCTCGAGGCGCAGGAGCGCGCGGGCGGCGCGGATTTGTTCGGGCGTGACGTCCATGAGCAAAAGATATCTTATAGGAGTGTTTCCGTTCAAGATGTGCCTGAGGCTGCACTGGAACGCGGCTTATGTGGCAGCGCCGATGCGAGCGGCACTGTCGTAGGGCTGCGAGCCGGAGCTACCTTAAGCCGACGTGCCCCAGACCGTGGTAAAGATGCTGCTCGAAACCCGGTGCGCACCCTGCATAGTGGAGCTGTAGCAAGCCAGGGCCTCCGAGATGCCAACACCTGAGAAGATCAGCTTCGGGCCGGTAGCAGGTGAGGTGTACGAGCGGAGCATGGGACGCTGGAGCCGGCGGCTCGCGCCGTTGCTGCTCGACTTCGCGGGCACCGACCCGGACGCCAAGCGGGTAATGGATGCTGGCTGCGGAACAGGTAGCCTGACTTTCGCCCTTGCCGAGCGCAGCCCGGCAGCAAGGATCATCGGCTGCGACATTGCCGAGCCGCTGCTCGGCCATGCTCGTTCCACCAACCCGCATCCTGATCGGATTACCTTCGAGGAGGGTGACATCTGCGGGCTGCCCTACGAGGACGGGCAGTTCGACGCAGCTCTATCCAGCCTCGTGCTCATGTTCGTGCCGGATGCCGAGCGTGCCGCACGCGAGATGACGCGCGTGACGCGGCCTGGGGGCACAGTCGCGGCTGCCACTTGGGACTTCCGGGGCGGCATGCCCCAGCTGCGCACGCTCCTCGACACCACGGCCGCTCTGGACGACGAGGCGGCATCTAGGCGATCACGGCTGTTTTCCAGCCCGGGCGTGCGGCCCGGCCACCTCGCAGAACTCTGGCACCAAGCCGGTCTGGTTGGCGTGCGCGAGACGACACTTGCCATTCGCATGGAGTTCACGGACTTCGCGGATTACTGGGAGCCCTCAGCGCAAAGCGGCCTGTTCGGCGCCATCTATCGAGCCCTGCCGTCAGACCGACAGATGCTGCTGCGCGACAAGGTGCAAGCGGCTTATCTGGTCGGGGATCCAGACGGCCCACGCAGCTTCACGGCTACGGCGTGGGCAGTCGCTGGCACGGCCGCCGGCCATAGCAGTTAAGGGATTGCAGCGCTCAGGAGTTTGCCAGGCCAACAGCGTCATTGCCTATCGCCACCCGCTGTTGATGCGGATCTCAACCGGCACCTCGATGGGACCACCTGGGTTCGTGGTGCCTTCCAACTCGCGCCGGACGTCTTCGCGGATGGCGCGGCGCACATCGGTTGGGAGCGCGCGGTACTCCGTCGCGGTCGGGCCCTGACCTCCCTCAATCGGTGCGAAATAGGCGTCGAAAGATGTAAAAGGGAAGCTTCGGTACTCCGTGGTGGTCTCGAATTCGAGGAAGCCGGCCTCTTTGAACAGGGCCTGGAGACGTCCGGCATCGCCGAGTGAGAAGTGTTGGGCAGAAGCGGCCGCCCTCGACGGCACGTGCCGCCCGATTGCGGCGTTGATACGGCTGACAAAGGAGCGTTCCGGGGTCGTGGCGACAGACACGGCGCAGCGCCCGCCGTCTCGGAGCACACGGCGGAACTCTGCCAGCCCCGCCAGAGGATCGGGGAAAAACATCAGGCCCACGCTGCACAGGACCGCGTCGAAGCTTGCCTCCAGGAGGGTGAGGGCCTGGCCGTTCTCGACCGCGAAGGACACGTTCGCGAGTCCGCTGAGGCGCTCACGGGCCTTGTCGAGCATTGGCCGCGAGATGTCGGTCGCCGTTACATGGCCAGAGGACCCGACCATCTTGGCGGCGGCCTCGGCAGCGATCCCAGTTCCAGTCGCGACGTCTAGAACCTGCTGGCCTGGCCCCAGTTTGGCTGCGCGCAGGAGTGCTGGGATGAAGTGCCCCGATACACGGCCGAATGATTGGTCATATCCGCCGGCGCCCGAATCGTAGAACTGATCGAACGCGCCCTCCTTCCTGCCCGACATGGCTCTGCTCTCTCCCTCTCTCTTCGTCCGGCGACACGGGTCTTGTCGCTCACAGGGAACATACGGCACTCCCGGGAGGGCCGACGGTCTCGGCTACAGCCCCGGCAGGCACCCGGCGTCGCGCCGGTTCTCGTAGGCCTTGGCGTGCAGGTAGGCCGCTTCGTGCAACTCGTCGGGCACACCCGCGCGGCGCACGGCGCCGAGCAGGAAGCCGAGGATGTGGTCGGCCTCGACGCGCCCGCCGGCTTCGAGGTCGCGCAGCATCGAGGCGGCAAGGGACGAGTTCGCGTCGCGGAACATGGGGCGGAAGACCCCATCGAGGACGGCCGGCCGCACGGGATGCCCGTGGCCGCCCGCGGCAGCAGCACTACGCTCCAGCAGCCGCTCCATCCACGCCACGCCGCCAGGCGTGCGGGCGATCTCGCCGACGTTGGCGCGCATCAGCACCGCAGCCGCGGCCAGGGTGCCGAGCCCGACGAGCTTCTCCCACATCTGGCCCTGGATGTCGTCGGCAACCTCGACCTCCACCGGAGCTCGGCCAAAGGCGGCCTTGAGCGCCAGCACACGTTCGCTCATGCGTCCGTCCAGCTCACCGAACACGAGTTTGTTGTGTGCCGTCAGGTGCCGCCCCACGCCCGCCGGCGTCAGCGTGGTGGAGATATAAGCGAGCCCGCCGAGGACGCGGCCAGACCCGAACGCCTGTTCGAGCCGCTCGACGTGCGACAGGCCATTGAGCAGCGGCAGCACCGCCGTTTGCCCGTCCACGGCGGGACGGATAGCCTCGATCGCGTCCTCGAGATCGTAGGCTTTGCAGGTCATCAGCACCAAGTCCCAGCCCGGGCTCACCTCTTCCTGGAGCAATGTCCGCACGGGATGCGCCCGGAAGTCGCCCGCGGTCGGGCTCTCGATTATGATGCCGTCGCGCTCGAGTTTCGCCTTGCGGCCGGGTCGCACCAGGAAGGCGACCTCCTCGACTGCGCCGCCCTCGATCAGCCGACCGCCGAAGTAGCCGCCGAGAGCGCCGGCGCCTAGGACCAGGATGCGCATCGCAAAGCCCTCCTCCCACCTGCGGGGCTCGGCCAGCGCCTGCGCAGAGACAAGCGCGCCGCCTGGTCCCGCGCTGCTCATCTTGCATCCCGGCCCCATCCGAATGCTAGTGCAACGAATCTGAAGTTGACGTCCTCGCATGGCACAACCCGCCCGAGCGTCAGCTGGTCATGTGGCTCACGGGAGAGACCGAGTTCGAGACGAGCGACGGGGACGTCCGCTGGGTCGGGCCCGGGAGCATCGTGCTGGCCGAGGATACCTGGGGAGAGGCCACATCTCGCGCCACCCGCACGAGGAGCAGGTAATCTACGTGCTCATCCCGGACGGCATCTGACGACCGAGGCTTCGTCACACGGCCAGCAGGACCGGCGCCTTGCGAATGGTTTGCGCATCTCCGTCCGCCGCCAGCGATTGCCTAGCTGACTGGCGGCCCGCAGCGCAGCCACGTCTCGACCGGCGCTTGCGCGCCGGCGCGCAGCTGCATGAC
>JBBSIT010000462.1:0-4479 GCA_038231995.1 Acetobacterales bacterium
CCAGGGCCGGGTGCCCGGCATGGCGGCGAGGCCCAGGTCGCGGCAGATGTCGGCGATGATGTCCGCCACCGGCCGGTCGCGGATGTCGTCGTCCAGGTCCGGCGCGTCCAGCCGCTCCAGCAACTCGCCGTGCAGCACTTCCGCCTCGCTCTCCCCAACCTTGCGCGGGATGACGTCCTCGACGTCGCGGATGATCCGCTTGCGCGCGGCGGTGCGGTGGGCGGCGCCGTCGTGGGCGGCCGGCGGCGGAACGGGATCGGAGAGGGTCCGGGCCAGGCTGATGCTGCGCCGGACGGAGCGGGCGATGCGGTCGAACGCGGCCGCAAGCTCCGGCGCTATCCCCATGCCCGCGCCCGCGCCATCGCCCGCCCCAGCGGCGCCAGCCTCGGCCTCAACCTGTGTCTTGGCCTGGCCGTGGACCATGCGGGCGAGGTCGGACCCCATGTCGATCAGCTCATGCAGGACCCGGCGGTAGTACTGCGCGTCCTCCGCCCCCTGATCGGCGGGACTGGTCGGCTCGGCGGGGGCGGGGTGCGGGATCATGGAACGGGACGGGAAACTTTACCGCCGGCCCATGTCAAGGCCCGCCGTCGCGCAACAAGGGGCAGGCCGGACGCACGCGACTGAGCGGGACGACGGTCGGCTATCGGAGGGAAGCCGACATTCAAGCTGAGACACTGCCCGCCCCTACTCGGCATAGTCCGGAACTCGGCAAAAGCGCGGATCCTTGCCGTGGTCCGTATGGAGAGGCTACGGTCACCTTAACAACGAAGCCCGGGAAGGGAATCGACATGACCGACCACCAGGACGCCCTCGCACAGCCGATACGCCGCCGCACGGTGATGAACGCCGCATGGGCAACAGGCTTCGCAGCGGCCTTTGCTCCCTCCGCGCGGGCGCAAACCCACGCCCCGGACGTCGAGACCACAGCAGGGAGAATCCGCGGCACTGAGGCGGGGTGAAGGTTTTCAAGGGCGTTCCCTACGCGGCCTCGACGGAAGGTGCGAACCGCTTTCTGCCGCCAGCCGCCGTGAAGCCCTGGGCCGGCGTGCGCGACACTGTGCGCTTCGGCAGCTCCGCCCCGCAGTTGCCGGCCGGGACGGACCCGATGTTCACCTGGTACGGCGCCATCGAGCCGATCAGCGAGGAGTGCCTCTCGCTGAACGTATTCACCCCCGGGCTGGACAGCGCCCGGCGGCCGGTGATGGTCTGGCTGCATGGCGGCGGCTGGGTCAGTTGCGCTGGGTCCGCGCCTGGGTTTGACGGCGTCAACTTAGCCCGAGGCGGGGACGTCGTCGTGGTCACCGTCAACCACCGGCTGAACCTGTTCGGCTATGTCCAGCTCGATGACAAGGACGAACGCTTCGCCGATTCCGGCAATGCCGGGACTCTCGACCTGGTGGCGGCCCTCAAATGGGTGCGGGACAACGTGGCCGCCTTCGGGGGCGACCCGGGACACGTCACCATCTTCGGCCGGTCCGGCGGCGGCGCCAAAATCAGCGCGCTGTTCGCGATGCCGGCCGCGCGGGGCTTGTTCCACCGGGCCATCGCCCAGAGCTGCTCCGGCAGCTTGCGGCTCACCGGCCCCGAGGAGGCGGCGCGGCTGACTCACGGCCTCGCGGCGCAGCTCGGCATCGAAGCGGCCAGCGGAGCGGCGCTGCAGGCCGTGCCGGCGGAGCGGATCGTGGCCGCCCTGCAGGCCACGCCGCGCGCCTTCCGCCCGGTGCTTGATGGACGGAGTTTCAAGCAGAACCCGTTCGACCCGGCGGCGCCGGCAATCTCGTCGGACATTCCGTTCATGGTCGGCAATGCCGCGACCGAAACGACGTTCTACATGGCCGCCGACCCAAGAAACTTCGCGCTGGACAGCGCCGAGGTGCACAAGCGCGTCGGCCGCTTCCTCCAGATCGACGCCGCCCGGACCGACCGCATCATGGACGCGTATCGCGCGAGCGCACCCGGCGCTTCGCCGAGCGACCTGCTCGCCACCATCACCACCGATTACGGCTACCGGCGCAACACCACGCAGGAGGCCGCCCTGCAAGCCGAGACCGCACGGGCCCCCGCCTATGCCTACGTGTTCGACTGGCGGACGCCCATCATGGGCGGCGTTCTGAAGACGCCGCACACGTCGGAAGTGCCGTTCGTGTTCGGCACTACGGAGGCCGCCGCCGGGCTGGTCGGGAGCGGGCCGGACATGGCGCCGTTGACCAAGATCCTGATGGCGACCTGGGTCGCCTTCGCGCGGACCGGCAACCCGAACAACCCGGCACTGCCGGACTGGCCCCGTTACGACGGCGCCGCGCGCAGCACGATGATGCTGACGCTGGACAGCACCGTGGCCAGCAATCCCGGCGGCGCGGCGCGGGCGGCGTTGGACGGCCTGCCGCCCTATGAATACAGCATGCCGGTCAATTACCCGCGGCCGTAGGAACCGTGCCGGCAAGCCAGAGACGGCTTGCCGGCATCCTGGGCGATTAGAGCGGTTTCGCCCTGACCGGACGCGCTCTCGCGTTCGGTCAGGGCGAGTAACCGCGTGAAACAAAGCCTAGAGAGCGGTTACACCCTGGGTGAAACCGCTCTAGTGCATCCGCCCGATGCGCGAGAGCGAGTGTTGCAAACGCGGCCAGTTCCGATCCAGGTCCGCCGTTCCGTTGAGTCCCGACCAGATGCCTCCGCAGCGGACGACTGGACAAGGGCCTGAGTAGCGGCGCCTTGCCGCTCTGACGCAACGGAAACACCCGGGTAAGGCTGGACGTGGTGCGACGGTCAGCATGAAGACGGACGTCACAGGTCAGGAGGCGACGTAGGGTTTGCCCCGCCACTCCAGTATTTTCCAAACCCCGTCCGCGGTGGCCACGGTGCGGTCGCCCACGGTCATCACGCCGCGCAGGAACACCAAGGTGCGGGTGGCCTTCACCACCTCGACCTGAACGAAGGCGAACTCGCCCAGCTTCACCGCTCCGATGAAGTGCACATGCAGTTGCACCGTGGCGCACGGCTGCTGGCTCGCGGCGTCCCAGCTCGCATTGCCCAACGCCACATCGAAGGCGGTGGTCAGCATGCCGCCATGCACCACGCCGCGCTTGTTGCCGTGCCGCTCATCCGCGATGAAGCCGCATCCCACCTTGTCGCCGCCCGGCGGGCAGTAGAACGGCCCGACATGCGTGCCAAACGCCTTCGTCGGCCGCAGCACCCAGCCCTCCGGCACGCCATCCCTCGTCAACTCGGCCACCCCTTGCTCCCAAAAGCTCTGCCTGCATCCATAGCGCGCCTCCGACATCCCGGACATCACCCGCATGTCGAACCATGCGGATCGTTGACACACGCAGCGCACGTTTCGATACTCGGCGGCGATAAGATAGGCTCAGGGCAGCGACGGCGCCGATCAGTGCCGGGCAGCGTGGCGAGCAGCGCCGAGGGAGCGACAATGTCGGGAAACAAGGCTGCCATCGGCCGGCGTGCCGCTCTTCTGGGTGCGGCCGCGTTCGTCCCGATCGCACGTGCCCGCGCCCAGGTGGCCGCAGCCCCGCCGGCGACCACGGTGTCCGCCGACCTGATCGCGGCGGCGAAGCGCGAAGGCACCATAGTCTTCCACACCTCGATCGAGCTTTCGGTCTGCGAGAAGATGATCGGCGGCTTCAACCGCGCCTACCCCGATGTGCGCGTCCAGCTCGAGCGCACCGGTGCGGAGCGCATCCTGCAGCGCATCTCGCAGGAATACGCCAGCAACATCCACGCGGCCGACGTGGTGGAGAGCTCCGACACCGGAACGTTCGTCGGCTGGAAGCGGAACGGATGGCTGGCGGCGTACGTCCCCGAGGACGTGACGGGCTGGCCGGCCGAGGAGCGCGACCCCGACGGGCGCTTCGCCAGCGTGCGCGCGTCGCTCAGCATCATCGCCTACAACACGCGGCAGGTGAAGCCGGAGGACGCCCCGCGGAGCTTCGCGGACCTGCTGAACCCCAAGTGGCGGATGCGCATGGTGAAGGCGCATCCAAGCTACAGCGGAGCGATCCTGACCAGCACCTACGTCACCCAGAAGGCGCTAGGCTGGGACTACTTTGAGAAGCTGGCGAAGCAGCGCGTCATGCAGGTCCAGTCCGCCACGGAACCGCCGAAGAAGGTCGCGGTGGGGGAGCGCTCCATCGAGGTGGATGGCGCCGAGTACGTCGTCCTGAACATCCAGGAGGCCGGCGACCCGATCACGCCCGTCTACGCCACCGAGGGAACCCCGGTCTATTCCGGCCAGGCGGGCGTGATGGAGATGGCGGCCCACCCCAACGCGGCGAGGCTGTTCGCAAGCTACCTGTTCTCGGCGGATTGCCAGCAATTGATGGCGGATGCCGGCAACCTCCGGTCGTTTCATCCTGGCGTGCGGACGAAGGCAGGGCAGGTGCCGCTGTCGCAGATCAAGCTGCTGCACGCCGATCCGAACGAGCTGGCCGCGGCCGGCGAGGAGACGAAGCGCCGGTATTC
>JBBSIT010000463.1:0-4462 GCA_038231995.1 Acetobacterales bacterium
GCGGCGCTGGCGGTGTTCGTGGCCCTGCTGGTGGGCATGTGGCGGGGGCGGGGCGACCTGCTGCCCTGGGTGGTCGCCGCGGCGGCCTCGGTCGCGCTCGCGCGGTTGCTGCCGGGCACGTCGTGGTATATCGTGGGCGGCGCGCTGGCCGGCAGCGCCGCCGGGGCGCTGCGGGACCGCCGGGGGGCGCGGCCCGATGGCTAATGCGGCGCTCGACCCTTGGACGCTGGCGGCGATCGGCGCCATGGCGCTCGCGACCTATGCCTGCCGCGGCGGCGGCTACTGGCTGTTCCGCCAGTTCCGCCCGCCGCCCGGCGTCAACGCCATGCTGGGCTACGTGCCCGGCGCCCTGTTCGTCAGCTACGTCGTCCCCGCGCTGGCGGCGGGCGGCTTGCAGCAATGGGTGGGCGCCGCCGCGACTGTCGCGGTGATGCTCGCCACCCGCAACATCAGCCTCGGCATCCTCGGTGGCACAGCCGCCGCCTGGGCCGTATGGAGTCTTGCATGAACGACACCCCGCCGCCCCGGCATGGCCCGCTCGTCGGGCTGCGCGTGCTGGAGCTCGGCCACTACATCGCCGGGCCGTTCTGCACCCGGGTGCTGGCCGATCTCGGCGCCGAGGTGGTCAAGGTGGAGCCGCCGAGCGGCGACCCCGTGCGGGGCTGGGGCGCCACTGCGGGCGGGCATCCCGTGTGGTTCAGCGTGCATGGGCGCAACAAGCTCTCGGTGGTGCTGGACCTCAAGCGCGAGCGCGAGACGGCGCTGCGGCTGGCAGGGCGCGCCGACGTGCTGGTGGAGAACTTCCGCCCGGGACAGCTCGAACGGCTCGGCCTCGGTCCCGACGCGCTGCATGCGGTGAACCCGCGGCTGGTGATCGCGCGGATCAGCGGCTACGGGCAGGACGGGCCGTATCGCGACAAGCCGGCCTTCGGCGCGATCGGCGAGGCGATGGGCGGCATCCGGCACATCACCGGGCATCCGGCGGGGGAGAGCAGCCTGCCGCCGCCGCGCTGCGGCGTCTCGATCGGCGACGATCTGGCGGGGCTGTATGCCGCTATCGGCCTGCTGTCGGCGGTGTGGCAGCGCGACATAGGGCCGGACGGCGCCGGGACCGGGCGGGGCCGGGTGATCGACGTGAACCTGGTGGACAGCATTTTCAGCCTCATGGAAGGGATGCTGCCGGAATACGCGCTGGACGGCCGGGTGCGGCAGCCGGCCGGCGCCGCCATCGCGACGGCGGCGCCCACCAACACCTATCCCTGCGCGGATGGGCGCTGGCTGTGCGTGGCCGGCAATTCCGACCTCATTTTCCAGCGGCTGATGGCGGCGATCGGCCGGTCGGACCTGGCGGCCGACCCGCGCCTTGCGACCAACGCCGGTCGCTGCCGGCACGCCGCCGAGCTGGACGGCGCCATCGCGGCCTGGACCCGCACGTGCTCTGCCGAGCAGGCCGAGGCGGCGCTGGAGGCGGCCGACGTGCCGGCGTCGCGATTGTTCGACATCGCGGACTGCGCGGCGGACCCGCATTTCCGCGCTCGTGGGGCGGTGCTGCCCGTGCAGGACCCGCTGATCGGCGCCACGCTGCATCCAGGCCCGGCCATCCGGCTCGACGGCGACCCGCCGGAGGCCGCCATCGGCTGGCCCGGCCCGGCGCTGGGCGCGCACACGCGTTACGTGCTCGACACGCTGCTGGGATAATCGGAGCAGCCCCCGTTGTCGGCTGGGCCGCCGCTTGGCACGCTTGGCCGACGGTGGGGGATGGATGACGCGAGCTTGGGTGCTGCTGGGGCTGCTGATGCTGGCGGCGTGCGGGTCCGGCCCGCGCGTCGCCGGGTCGGGCGTAGACACCTCGCTCGAATGCGCGCCGTTCGCGCGCGCGGCAACGGGACTGCAGCTCTATGGCGATGCCGCGAGCTGGTGGGACCAGGCGGAGGGGCGATACGCCCGGGGTCAGGACCCGGTGCCCGGCGGGGTGCTGGTGTTCCGCCGGTCGGGCCGGCTGGCGTCGGGGCATGTCTCGGTCGTGTCCCGCGTGGTGTCGGCGCGCGAGATCCTGGTGACGCAGGCCAACTGGATGCGCCGGCGGATCACGCGCGACGAGCCGGTGGTGGACGTGTCGTCCCGCGGCGACTGGAGCGCCGTTCGCGTGTGGTGGGCGCCCGCCAGCGCGCTGGGGACGGGGGTCTATCCAACCTACGGCTTTATCGCCCACGCGGGCGCCCAAGGCGCACAGTCACGGTAAACCGCTTGCAAGCTACCCCGGGTCTTGCCATGTCATCGGGGTAACGCAGGGGCCGGTGTCCCCATACGGAGGAACGATGGGAAGCTTCAGCATCTGGCACTGGATCGTCGTGCTGCTGGTTGTCCTGCTGCTGTTCGGCGGCGGCAAGGTCAGCAGCCTGATGGGCGACTTCGCGAAGGGCATCAAGTCGTTCAAGAAGAACATGGCCGAGGACGACGTCTCGATGGAGGCCAGCTCGACCGAGCGTCCGGCCGGCACCATCTCGGCGCCCGGCACCGTCAACCCGACGACGACGACGCATACGACGGCCGCGCGCCAGGTCTGACGCGCGCCGGCGCGGACCAGGGGCGCGCCCCTGGTCCGTGCCGGCGGCTTGACCTAGTGCGATTGGGGCGGAGGATCGGCGCGTAACCGCCGGAGCTGTCCCATGCCGACCTTTCACCTGCCTGCGACGCCCGACACCGTCCGCTGGGGCACCTTCGCCTCCGAATATCCGCCCGTGCTCACGGTTCGCAGCGGCGACACCGTGGTGCTCGAATGCGTGTCCGGCGCGCTGGACGTCATGCCGCCGCCGGGCTCGGGACTGGCCGTCCCGCCGGCGCTCGCGGCGATCCACGCAGCCAACCCGATCCGACTCGGTCCGCACTTCCTGACAGGTCCGGTCGCCGTCGAGGGCGCCGAGCCCGGCGACATGCTCGAAGTCCGGGTGGACGCGATCGAGCTCGGCGCCGACTGGGGCTTCTGCGGCCATCGTCCGTTGGCCGGCACCCTGCCCGAGGACTTCCCGCACCGCTTCCTCAGCCACATCCCGGTGGACCGCGCGCGCCGCACCTGCCGCCTGCCGTGGCGCACCGAGCTGGCGCTGTCGCCGTTCTTCGGCGTGATGGGCGTGGCGCCGAAGCCCGCCTACGGCGCGATCTCGACCAAGGAGCCGCGCGAGCACGGCGGCAACCTGGACAACAAGGAGCTGGGCGCCGGCAGCACGCTGTTCCTGCCAGTGTGGGCGCCGGGCGCGAACTTCTCTGCCGGCGACGGCTACGGCGTGCAGGGCGACGGCGAGGTCTGTATCAACGCGCTGGAGATGTGCCTCACCGGCACGTTCACGCTCGTGCTGCACAAGGCTGCAGGCGGCAACCCGGCGTTGCGCCATCCCCGCGGGGAGAGCCCGACGCATCACATCTCGATGGGCATGAACGAGGACCTGGACCTCGCGATGAAGCAGGCGCTGCGGGAAATGATCGGGTTGATCTGCGAGCGGACCGATTTGACGCCCGATCAAGCGTATCAGTTCTGCTCCTTAGCGGTCGATTTTCATGTGACGCAGACGGTCAATGGCGAAAAGGGGGTGCATGGGCTGCTACGCAAGGGGTTGTTGTTCTGAGTAGGTTGTCCACAAGTTTTTGTGGTCGGACCCGTATCGCCGGGCCGCTCGCGGCGTTAGGCTGCCTATCGCTGCACGGACATGGGAGCACCCGCGATGGACTGGAACGACGAGACGATCGCCCGCCTCCGCGCTTTGTGGGACGAGGGCCATTCGACCGCCGAAATCGGCCGGCGCATGGCCATCACCAAGAACGCCGTGGTGGGCAAGGCGCATCGGCTGACCCTGCCGCCGCGACCCTCTCCCATCCGCCGGGAGGCTGTCGTGGCCGCGGAGCCTCGGCGCCCCGTGCCGCGGCCGCCTATGGCGCAGGAGGCTCCGACTGAGCCGGCAGTGGCGCAGCCCGCAGCGGCGACTCGGCCCGCGCCGGCGTTTCGGCCGGTGGCTGCGCCGCGCCCCGGGCCGCGCGTCTCGACCTGCTGCTGGCCGATCGGCGACCCCGGCACGCCCAGCTTCCGCTTCTGCGATGCCGAGGCGGCGAGCGGCAAGCCGTACTGCGCCGAGCACGTGCAGTTGGCTTACGTGAAGGTGCGGGATCGGCGCGAGGAGGCGGCGTAGGCCGGGGGACCCTCGCTGTGCAGGCCGGCACAGGTCCGGCACTTTGATTTATGACCAGCACCGGTCAGACCTTTAAGGTCTGACCGGTGCTGGTCTCGGAGCCCTCTTACTCAATGTATCGTGCTGGCCATGGAAAAAGAATCGTAACTCCCAAGCACCTGCTCTCGATCGTTACGATGAGAGGAGGTCCACGAGATCCCCGGTCGGCATGGTCAGGGCTCGGAGGATTTTGATCCCGTGCTTTCGGGCGGTGGAGATGACCGAGCGCATGGTGGCGAAGA
>JBBSIT010000464.1:0-4460 GCA_038231995.1 Acetobacterales bacterium
ACCGCCAGCACCGCGACGCGGGGGCGCAGATCGTGCCAGACCTGCATGAAAGGCAGCGCCGCGGCGTTGGAACGAAGGGTCAGCGCCATCCCCTCGGGGGAGATGACGCGCACCTCCCCGCGCGAGGGATGGCAGGCGACTGCGGGCCGCGCCCCCGAGTCGCCGGGGTCGAGCAGGCCGGTGACGTCCGCGCCGTCCAGCAGGACCCGTGTGCCCGGCGCCAGCAACGGCCAGCCGAGGTTGACGTGATAGAGCACGGCATGTGGCGCTGGGCCCGGGCCGATATTCTCGACCTCGTCGCGGATGCGCAGCGCGGCGCCGCCGACCGGCGCCTCGATGCGCCGGCGCAGCAGCAGCGCCTCGTGACCCAGCCGCGCCTGCACGATCTCGGCCTCGGCCTCCAGCACCGGGCCGGCGCCTGCGAAACGCTCCCGCGCGAGCGTCACCCGGGCCGGCGTGAACGGCAGGCGGCCGTGCAGCGGCTCGGCGCCATCGGGCTGGCGCACGTGGGTCAGGCCGCAGGTGACGAGGAAGCCGCCGAACATCCGCTCGAAGCCGCGGCTGCCCTCGCTGTCCGGACGGTGCAGCGCCGCGTGGGCGAGGCTGCCGGGCGGCATCCAGGCGAGTTGGCGTCCGCGCCACCACAGCGGCCCGATATCGAGCGAGCGGCCGGCGAGCAGCCACGCATCGAGGCCGCCGCCGGTCGAGAGCGCCAGGCAGTCGAGCCCCGCCTCCGGCCCGTCGGACAGCGTAATGCGCCGCAGCGAGGCGTGCGCCCGCGGCGTCGCGAGCCAGCCCGGCGGGAGCATGTCAGGCGGACAGGTTGAGGCGGGCGAACGCCTCGGGCGGCGCGTGGTTCGCGGCCATCAGGCGCGCCATGATGCCGGCGAGGCGTCCCTCCTGCACCGGGTCGGCGAGCGGGTGCTCCTGCCCGGGATCGGCGCGCAGGTCGTACAGCCGCGTCTCGTCCTCCAGCATGGCGCCGGGGCCGTAAACGTCGAAGAACGGCGAGCGCTCGATGACCGGCACCTGCAGCACCTTCGCGCCCTTGGTGAAGGGCAGCGGCCCGGCGAGACGCGCGCCGGCCAGCTCCTCCGGGCTGAACGGGCTGAAGATATGCGTCGGCATCAGGGTGTACTGGTTGATCTCCTGGCGGCGCAGGTCCGCGGGGTAGCGGTGATAGGTGAACCGCCCGTCGGTGACGTTCACGGCGCCGCCGAAATAGCCGTAGAGCAGCGCGTCGCGGCCCGCCGTGCCTTCACGCAGCGCCCGCGCGGGCAGCCCCTCCATGCCCGGCGGGAACAGGGCGCCGAACAGATCAAGAAAGGTGGCCGCGAGGTCCATGGTCTGGCTCAGCGCGGCGCAGGCCTCGCCGGGCGCCGCCGGGGCGCGCGGGTCATGCACGAACAGCGGGATGTGGGCGACCTCCTGATAGAGATTCATCCGGTTCTTGGCCCAGAAGTCATGCTCACCCAGCAGGAAGCCGTGATCCGTCGTCACCACCAGCGCCGTATCGCGCCATAGGTCCCGCGCGTCGAACACGTAGAGCAACCGGCCGAGCTGGTGGTCGCACAGCGCCACGACGGCGTAGTAGTTGGCGCGCAGCTCCTCGCACTCCGCCGGCAGCTCGTCCACGCGGCCGTAGCGCGGCCAGTCGCGCACCGGGCCGCGCCAGTCCGTCGGGAACGGCTCGCGGAAGCGGGCCGGGGCGTGGAACGGCTCGTGCGGATCGAAGGTCTCGATCTGCAGGAACCAGCCGTCCGCCTCGCCGTTGCGCGCGAGGAAGTCGAGCCCGTGGTCGAAGCACTGCACGGAGGGGAAATCGGCCTCGTCGCGGATGAACTCGCGGTTGATGATGTTCTGCGAGAAGTATTCGCGCCGCTCGGTGGTGAATTGCCGGGGGTGATACTGCTCGCGCAAACGTTCCCAAAGCGGCTGCACCATCGCCTTCCAGGGGTCGCCCTCCTGGCCGCGCACGAACTCGTAACTGTCATAGCGGTTGTGATAGGTGGCGCCGCCGTCCTCCCAGTAATGGAAATGGTCGGTGACGAGATGGCTGTAGATGCCGGCGCCGTGCAGCAGCTCGGGGAAGGCGTCGTCGAACGGCTCCAGCGGCCCCCAGGAGCGGTGCAGGAAGGATAGCCGACCGGTCAGCAGGTCCCGCCGGGCCGGCATGCAGGGCAGGCTGCCGACGTGGTGGCCGTCGAAGCGGACGGTGCGCCGGGCGAGGCGGTCGAAGTTCGGCGTCGGCACTCGAGTGCCGCCGTAGGGTCCGAGCATGTGGCGGTTCAGGCTATCGAACAGGACGAGGACGGCCTTCATGCGGCTCTCCCTACTTGACAGCGCCGAGGGTGAGGCCCTTCACGATCCAGCGCTGCGCGAGCAGCAGGACCAGGAGGGCGGGGACGGCCGACAGCGCCGCGGAGGCCGCCATCTGCACGTAGCGTATTTCGAAGTCCTGCGCGAACTTGGCGATGGCGACCGGCACCGTCGCGGTGTCCTTCATCGTGAGCGTCAGCGCGGCGGCGAACTCGTTCCAGGAGAACACGAAGCACAGCACGCCGGCGGCCGCCAGGCCCGGCGCCACCAGCGGGAGCACCACGTGGCGCAGCAGCACGGGGGTGGTCGCGCCGTCCAGCCGCGCCGCCTCGACCAGCTCCTGCGGCACGTCGCGCACGAACACGCCCATCATCCACAGCGCGAGCGGCAGGTTCAGCGCCGCGTGCGCCAGCACCAGCCCGAGCAGTGTGTTGTCGAGCCCAGCCGCGCGCGCCATCACGAACCAGCCGCCCGCGAGCGTGATGGGCGGGATCATCTGGAACAGCAGCGCCCAGGCGAGAAAGCCGTGCACCACCCAGCGCGGCCAGCGCATCCGGTGAAGCGACCAGGCGCCGAGTGTCGCGGCGGCGAGGCACAGCGCGGTGCTGGCCAGCGCCACGACAAGCGAGTTGCGCGCGTTCAGCACGAAACCGGACGTCTTGGAGAACAGCACCTCGCGGAAGGCGTCGAGCGTCGGCTCGAACCAGGCGTCGCCCATCAGCAGCGAGATCTGCGTGCGGAAGCCGGCCGCCACCACCCAGGCGAACGGCGCCGCGACGAACAGCCCGGCGAGCAGGAGGCCGGCATGGATGCCGGTGCCGCGGGGGAGCCTCATGCCGCCGCGGCCCGGCGTCGCGCGCCCACCGCGACGACCAGCATCAGCGCCACCAGGAACATGACGGCGACCGACATGGCGGCGCCGTAGCCCGCCCGGTCCTCGGTGAAGAAGCGCTGGTAAATGGTGAACGACACGACCTCGGTCGCCGTGCCGGGTCCGCCGCCGGTGAGCAGGTAGACTTCGTCGAACACCTTGAACGCCAGCACCAGGCGGAACACGAAGGTAACTGCGATGGTCGGCCACATCAGCGGCAAGGTCACGTGGCGCAGCTCTTGCCAGGCGCTCGCGCCGTCCACGCGCGCCGCCTCGTAGACGTCCTGCGGCAGGGCCTCGATGCCGGCGAGGAACAGCAGGAAGCAGAATGGCGTCCAGTGCCAGATGTCCACCAGCACGACGGACAGTAGCGCGGTGGAGGCATCGCCGAGCCAGTTGACCGGGGGCAGGCCCACCCCGTCCAGGAGCTGGGCCACGAGGCCGAAATCGGGGTTCAGCAGCAGCTTCCACATGGCGCCGACCACGATGCCGGGGATCAGCACGGGCAGGATGAACAGGGCGCGCCAGAACACCCGGCCGCGCGCCGCCTTGCTGCACAGCATGGCGAGCGCGAAGCCGAGCAGCATCTGCCCGGCCACCGCGCCGAGGGCGAACAGCGCCGTGTTGCACAGGCTCGCGCGGAACAGCGGGTCCGCCGCCAGGGCCGCGTAGTGCGTGGCGCCGACGAAGCGCCAGGTGGACCGCCCATCCGCCCAGGACACGTTGAAGAACCCAAGTGCTACGAGGTTGAGCACCGGCAGCAGCCCCAGCACCAGCATGAGCAGCAGCGCGGGTAGCAGCGTCAGCCCGCGCCACAGGCGGTCGGGGTCGGTCCGCGCCGCTATGCGCCGTGCCGGCCGCGTCGGGTGCGCGGCTGCGATCGTGGTCAGTGCAACGGCTCCACCTGCCCGGTGCGGTAGCCGCGGGCGGCCATCACCTCGTGGATCTGGCCGGCCATGTCGTTCAGCGCCGCGACCGACGTGATCTCGCCGGCGATGGCGCGGTTGAGGCCGAGCTCCAGCACGGCGATGACCTCGGACGCCTCGGGGAACTGGTAGATGTTGACCGCCTTGGGCAGCGCCGCCGCAAGCGGCTTCATCCAGCGGTAGCGCCGTTCCTCGGCGATCGGGTCGCGGTAGGCGGCGGCGTGGATCGGCATGCCGCCGTGCCGGGCCAGCGCCACCTGGGCGTCCCGGGTCTGGAACCAGCGCAGGAACTCGACAGTGGCCCGCTTGCGGTCGTCCGGCACGTTGCGCGCGACGCCGCCGAC